>CANFLJ010000019.1 GCA_947447815.1 Chitinophagaceae bacterium
AGCTGTTAACAGGCTTAGGAAGGTTATTCAGATCGGAGGTATTGATATCATAGCTCAATCCAAAAGAATAGTTCTTGTAATAGATTCCTGCAAAAGCATTGATAGCATCCTGTACACGGTAGTTAGCCCCTAATAAGAAGCTGGTGTTTTCGTTGGCTTTCATCTCGGCATGTACCCCCGGCACTGCTTCGTAAGCATTGCCCTGCAACATATAAATGAAGTTGGGGTAGAACATCAAGGTAGGGGAAGCTACAATCCTAGCACCCACATGGAAGGTAGTACGCAGCGGTAGTTGTCCTCCATCAGCTGTGAAGTTATCCTTAGGCTGGGTAACATGTGCAAAAGAAAGTCCTCCATACACATTTACTTTCTGGTAAGGAGTAGCATCAAAGTAAGCTACACCTGCCCCTACATCAAACAAAGTCTGAGAAAGGTTTTGGATGTAACTGAAGGCAGTACTGCTCTGACTTGGATTGAAGCCCATAGCAGGATTATACTGATCACCAAATTGTAATTTACTTCTATCGAAGTTCTTGGTAAGGATACCTAATTGCAATCCTAGGCTAAGATGTTGATTACCATCTTTACCAAAACGAACATTGTTGTTGGCTACATTTACGTGCACGTTGGTATTGTTATATCCACCACTACCTGCGGTCTGGTTTAGTAAATTGATACCCAGTCCCCAGTTGTTATCAAACAACATATCGCCCGATACTCCCACGGTAGAAAATGGGTTGCTGATCTGGCTCCACTGATTGCGGTAGATAGCCGTACCACGAACATCCCCTTCGCTGATTACCCCTGTTAAGGCAGGGTTCAGGAATAAAGGGTACATATAATACTGTGTAAAGTGAGGATCCACCTGTGCCTTTGCAGGTGCAATCATCCATAACCAGCAGGCTGCTATAAATAATATCTTCTTCATATCGTTGTAGTTTATCTGGTTTATCTAATCAGGTTTATTGAACCCGATTTAGTCTCGGTCTTGTTGTTAAGGTAAGTAATCTTCACGGTGTAAACGTATACTCCGGTAGGCTGCATCTGACCACTGTAAGTACCATCCCAGCCTTTTCCTCCAACAGACTTCGCATCTTCAGAATGAAATATTGTTTGACCCCATTGATTATACACATTCATAACTGCAGACTTCACTGAGGAACCATACACTAGCAAGGTATTGATACGAGGATCACTAGTATTAGAAGGGACTATAGCATTAGGTATGTAGGCTATATTTTTTGAAATAACATTAATATATTCAGAATCTGTGTAGCTACAATTATTGGCTGAAAGTCCAACTACTTTTATCCAAAAAGAAGAATCAGATATAATAATAGCCTGATTATTAGCTAATCCAGAAGGTTGCCATTTACTACTGCTAATAGGAGTTGCAGAATTTAACTGAGCAGTCAGATTAGTTCCACTAATGATAGGATTTAATGAACTCACAAGAGGATTAGTAGTAATTGTAAAATGGAAATCATCTACTGTTAATATGAGTGTTGCAATACTATCGCATCCCACTGAGTTTATGAATTTAGCATTATACGATCCTGCTACGTTATATGAATTTCCATTCCACAAATATGGCAATGCATCATTACAAATTGTAACAGTATAAGTAGAAGTGCTAGAGGATTTCACAGACAACAGCAAGGTAGCTGCACTGTCACAACCCACTGCATTGTTTAGATGTACTAAATAGGTACCAGCTGAATTATAACTATTTCCATTCCATAAATATGGCAATGCAGATGGACAAACACTTATATTAGTGGTAGATAAACTACTATGTTTGATTGACAAAATTAAGGTAGCAGCACTATCGCAACCAGCAGCATTACTTAGATGCACTGAATAGGTACCAGCTGAATTATAACTATTCCCATTCCAGCTGAATGGTAATGCAGATGGACAAATACTTATATTAGTTGTAGAAGAACTTGTAGGTTTGATTGACAAAACTAATGTAGCTGAGCTATCGCAACCAGCAGCATTAATTAGATGCACAGAATAGGTGCCAGCTGAATTATATGAATTGCCGTTCCAAATGTATGGAATTGCAGATGGACAAATACTAGTATTGGTTGTTGATGTAGTAGGAGTATAAAGCGAAAGAACCAGAGTAGCGACACTATCACATCCTTCAGCATTTGTTAGATGAACCATATAACTGCCTGCAGCATTGTAACTATTCCCGTTCCAACTATAAGGAAGAACTGAAGAACAAACAGACTTATTAGTTGTAGAAGTTGATGTAGATTTTACATTAACATTTATAGAAACAGAATCTGTACAACCTTTTGAAGAAGTAACAATATATCTAACTATAGCATTACCTGGAGCATTGCCTGTTACAATTCCATTATTATCTATAGAAGTAATTAAAGCATTGGTATTAACCCATATTCCTCCAGTTGTATTTTCAGTCAATTGTGTTGTGAGTCCTTTACAGACATTTGGATTACCCCCAATAGGCTTAATAACAGGAAGAGAATCTATAACAAAAGAAAAAAACGCTGTATCCTTACAACCATTGGAACTAATTCTAGTATAAATTGCTGTATCCTTCCCTCCTATTAAAGCTGTAATTAATCCATTAATACTTATTGATGCCAGTGCACTATTTGTTATACCCCAATTGCCATTTAAAGAAGTATCTGACAAGGATATTGACTTACCGACACAAACGCTATTACTACCCGTTATAGCTCCAATTGGTGACAATACTTTTACCGACAATTTAGTCCGCTTACTTTCACATCCGCTTAAATTAACTGATTCTACATAAAATGCAGTATCTCCAGTTATTGGAGGAGAGGAATAAGGATTACCTGTCCCTAAATAAACACCTCCAGTTGAAGCAGAATACCATTGATAAGTAAGACCAGTTTGTGGATTGTTAACCAAAAGTGACACAGAACCACTACAAGCAGTAATTGGAGAAGTTACGATAGGCAACACAGGGCTAACACCTAATGTAATGGTATCTATAACCATTTGACTTGTACAACCTGCTGAGTTTACCGCCTGAACATAATAATAAGTTGTTGCAAATACAATAGGACTATAGCTAGTACCACTGGTAAGTAAGGTTGTTCCCAATGGTGAATTATACCAATTGTAAGTCAACCCAACCTGAGGATTCAAAACGGTCAATGTAGTTAGACCAGCTTTACAAACGGTATCTTTATTTAAAATCGGAGCAATAATTGATGAAGTACTTACACCAGAAACTGCAAAAATAAACGCGCGAGTTACTTTAGAAACAACTGTTGATGATACGTTCTTAAAGCTAATAGATTGTAAAGTTTTAGCACAAGGAAGCGTATAGTCGAACGAGAATATAACAGGTTTCGAGTTTGAAGCATCAGAATAGCTTATAGGAGAATTTGACCTTCTTAATCTACCATAGGATTGCAGAATAGAAGTACCTGTTCCTGTACACCAATCTGGTATAAAAACATTTGAAGCAGTCTGTGAAGTTCCATCTGTAAAATTAAATATAATATTAATTGTCGCACTATTTTCTGTTGCCAACGCTGCAATACTAATATTAGTATAATTTGTTGGAGTAGATAATAGTAGGGTTTCAGTATTGCTTGTATAAATATTCAATACATTATTATCGGTAAATGATTCTAACTGATACGTTTTGGTACCTGAAATTATTTGGCCGTTATTAGGCAACCCAAAAGTAGACGGTACAAAACCATTTGCTGATGCAAATTGATTAGAACAAATTACATGATCGGATTGATCCATAGAATCACTTGTTACAGAAAGAGAACTGTTTCCAGTACCCTCGGCAATTATGTCCATATTAAATCCTTTCACTTGAACCGGTATATATGTTTGCCCATAAGACCTACTTAACACTAAAAAAAACACCCAAACTAAAACAAGGCACTTAAATGAATAACTACTTTTTTTCATAATATTTTATCAAGTTAATTAATAAATGTCACCAATGTATTCAATATTATATTTTGATACCAAAATCTTTATCCAATTTTATATCTAATAAATATCTAATTACAATATCAATTAATAACATCAAATCAAAATTTAATACCTATTAAGACGACAAGAATAAATTCATAACGTATCCAATTATATAATTTAAAGAGATATGTAAATATCAGATATAACTAAGAACCTTAAGGCTCAACTTTCTACTTTTATAATATTTATTATTAAAAAGTATATGAGTAATAAAGCTCAATAATTAAGATTAAATACTTAATGCAAAATTTAAACTTACTGAAATAAATGAATAAATCTATTCGCTTTTTATCTAAGGACTGTCACAGAACCACTTAATTTATTAGCACCATTACCTGGATCAATAATATAATAATAAACACCAATTGGTAATTTCTTTCCATCGTAAGTTCCATCCCAAGATTTTGCATATCCAAATGAATTATACACAAGTTGACCATACCGATTAAATACTTTGACTGTAAGTCCAGGATACTTTACTAAATTAGTTATATCCCAAGTATCGTGCACACCATCTCCATTTGGACTAAATACATTTGGTATACCAATCGTATTTAGTACTATAACTTTTATGCTACTACTATTAGCGCATCCATTTTTACCTGTAACTGTCAAAGTAAAAGTTGCATCATTTAATGGTGTACATGTAGGGTTTAGTATATATGGATTGTTTAGGAATGAAGAAGGAGTCCATGAATAACTTAAACTATCACCAGTCACAGTTGGACTTAATAAAGTTGAATCCCCGTGCAAAACATATTTATCTATCCCTGCATCGACAGTTGGGTATGGATCAACAATAATATGAGTTTGGCTATTGTTAGTACTTATACAACCAAAACCATCTATCACTGCATGATTAACCCAATAGTCAGTTGCGTTGGAATAAATGTAACTCAGGGAGAATGATGTATCAATCGTTCCATCTCCCAAGTACCAAATCGATTTCACAATAGGTTGTGGGCTATTATCAATAAACTGAACAGGATTATTTAAACATACTTCCCCAGAAGTAGGGGTAATTCCAAATGCTGCGATTGGTTGAGTATGAATAATAGAACTTAACATAGTAATAGTAGTATCTGTAGAACATCCATCTGCTTCTACAGAAAGTTTTATGTCATAAGAAGGCTGTTTAATGGGTATTTTAAACTGATGCACGGGATTAATCGCAATGGAATTTGAAAGATCATTTGGATCATTAAAATTCCATAAATAACTAACTACTTGTGCTCCTAAAGGAATAATTGAAGAATTTACAAATTGTCCTTTGCCTTCCGGTAAGCAAATACTATTAGGAAGAATAAAGTTTGCTTTAGGAAATGCCTTGACAGTGAATTGGATTGAAGTAGAATCAATACACCCATTTAAGTCAGTAACTGTATATTTAATAGTTGTATAACCAATAGCGTTTCCTGTTACTGACCCTCCATTAACAGAAGCGATAATGGGATTATTGCTTGCCCATACACCTGGAGATGAAGAAGTATTATTGAGAAATAAACTTTTACCTACACAAACTGAACTCCCTCCAATAATAGAAGGGATTATCGGTAAAGGATTTATTGTGAATGGTTTAATTACCTGATTTGTGCAACCTATTGCATTGTTGACAGTATAGGTTATATTTGTATTTCCTGCTATTATTCCAATTACTTTTCCAGCAGTATCAATATTAGCAATCGAAGGATTTGAACTAGACCAATAACCTCCTTTAGTTGAGTCTTGCATAGTTGTATTTGAACCTATACAGATAGAATTAAGTCCTTGAATTGGAGCAATTGAAGGAGAAATTATTGTGATTGTTTTTGCAACAGAATCGGCACACCCATTAATATCAGTCACGATATATCTTATCGTCAAATTGCCTCCATTTATTCCGTTTAGTAAGCCTATATTATTAATGGTGGCAAGGTTAGCATTAGTACTAAACCAAATTCCACCCGAAGTTGAATCTGACAAAACAATTGATTTACTAATACATACTGAATCTGCTCCTTTAATAGATGATAATACAGGCAATTGATTTACAGATAGAACAGTAAACACAGAATCGACACAACCATTGAATACTATATAACGAATTGTATCTTTTCCTACACTAATTCCAGTGAAGTTTCCATTTCCATTATCAGAAGCTATCAATGGGTTGGTATTGACCCATACTCCACCAGCAGTTGCTTCTAGCAATGAGGTTGATTTACCGATACAAAATGAATTAGTTCCTGTGATTGGAGAAATTACTGGCAATGCATTTACAATAACAGGGAAATTTACTGAATCTGAACAACCCATATTATTTGTTACTATATATTTTATGGTATCTACACCAACTTTTATTCCCGTTAATATCCCTAAAGCATTAAACCCAGCAATTGAAGGATATTGATTAACCCAAATACCACCAGCAGTGGTTGCACTTAATGTGGTTTTACTACCAGCACATAGAACATTATTACCTGTAATTGGAGCAACAATTGGAATAGGATTAACTGTCATTTTAAAGTATACTGAATCCGAACATCCATTTGAATTTATAACAACATATTTAATAGTATCTATACCAATATTTAAGGCTTGAACTACACCGGAACTTATCGTTGCAATATTTATATTACAACTATACCAAATTCCATTAGGAGTTGATTCCGTTAATGTTGTAGTTTTTCCTACACAAATAGAGCTATTACCCGTAATGGAAGAAATTTGAGGGATTGCACTTACAGTGATTACATATTTTGCAGAATCACTGCATCCTCCTGGAATAACAATTTTATAGCGAATAGTATCTACACCAGCTAAAATTCCTTTAACAACTCCATTTACAACTGTAGATATATTTGCAAAATCATTTGTCCAAACACCTCCTGTTGAAGTTTCTATTAATGATATATTTTTCCCAACACAAATTTGATTAGGGCCTGTTATGGGAGCTGCTATTGGTTGAGCTTTAACTGTAAAAGGATGAATTAATGAATCGACACAACCATTTACGTTTGTTACAATGTATTTAATTGAATCTATCCCAGGCGAAACTGCAGTTACAGTTCCTAAACTATTTATTGTTGCGATATTTATATTAGCACTAACCCATTGACCACCAAGAGTAGTAGCTGTCAATATAGTTTGTTTCCCAGAACAAAGAATACTATCTCCATCAATCTTCCCAATTACAGGCAATGAATTTACGTTAACAATATATTTTGCGGAATCGCCACAACCACCAGGAATTATTACTTTATACCAAATTGTATCAATACCACCAGATACCCCAGTAACTATACCATTCTGATTAACTATAGCTTTTGAAGTAGAATCACTATACCAAACGCCACCAGTTGAACTTTCAAATAATGTAATGCTTTTTCCAACACAAACACTGTTATTTCCAGTGATAGGCGCAACTACAGCTTGACCTTTTACGGTAAAAGAGATAAATGTAGAATCAGTACATCCATAAGCATTTGTAACAATATATCGAATGGTGTCTTTACCTGCGGAGACTCCTGTTACCAGCCCAGAACTTGTAATGGTAGTAATTGCAGCGTTTGTACTAACCCAGGTGCCTCCCAATGTAGTATCATATAAATTAACTGTTTTACTTACACACACCGTACTATCAAGTGTAATTGCCCCAATTTGAGGAAGGTTGTTTACGTTGATTACAAATAATGCAAAATCAGGGCAGCCTCCTGCTGAATTAATAATGTATTTAATAGTATCAATACCTCCTTTTATACCTTTTACAATTCCTGACGAATTGATAGTAGCTATCAAAGTATCTTTACTAGACCACACCCCTCCTATTGAAAGGTCTGACAATTGAATGGTTTTCCCTACACAAACAACTTGATTTCCAGTAATTGGCAAAACCGGTGATGCAGGATTTGATACAACTGTAGTAAGAGCACTAGAACAATTTGAAGAACCAACAGACTGAACATAATAGTTAGTGCTATTTGTTATTGAGGGTAAAGTAATTGTGTCGCCACTTCCAATCAATACTGTGCCAGCAGCATCACTATACCAATTGTAGGTAAGAGACTGTTGAGGGTTGGATACAATTAAACTAAATGGTTGACCAGAACAAGCGATTACAGGACTTTTTACAGTAGGGGGAAGTGGAGAGGCTACTACAATAGAATCTGGCGTTAAAGTACTTCCAGGACATCCTGTAGTGTTATTAATAGTTTGAACATAATATATAATAGATGTGCTTGGATTCGGGGGACTATATGTGTTTCCAACTCCTAAAAAATTGCCGTTGTAGGGAGCATCATACCAAATATAATTTTGATTAGGGTCTGGATTTTGAATATTAAATGTTACTGGTGTACCAGGACAAACTGTATCGTTTGAAACTATAGGCTTTACAATACTGGTAACAGCCCCAGAAATTGCAAAAACAAAAATACGATTTACAGTTGAAACTGTTGAAGAGGTAACATTTGTAATTGAAATAGACATTAGCGTTTTAGCACAAGGGACTACGAAATCAAAAGCATATAAATTAGGAGTTCCTAAAGGAGCTGAGTTATAGGAGAATGGTGTTGCGGTTCTGCCTAATCTACCAAATCCATTATAAACAAGAGGTAAGGCCGGTGTAGAATTAAAAAACCAGTCTGGTACAGCTTTATTAGTAAATGCCAGATTGGTACCATCAGAAAAATTAAATACCACGTTCATTTTAGCAGCATTTTCGGTCGCTAACACCGCTAAGCTAATATTGGTATAATCAGCTGGCGTTTGTAACGTTAAAGTTTGGGTACTACCTGTAAAAACATTCAACACTTCATTTCCATTAAATGGAGCCATCTGATACGTTCTTAATCCAGATATAAGTGTACCATTATTTGGTAACCCATACGTATTAGCCGGGGTAAAACTATTTGCAGTTGCAAATTGCTTTGTACATATAATATTATTGGATAAATCCATCGCCGCTGAAGTAACTGGTATTGCTGAATTACCAGTTCCTTCAGCTACTACATCCATATTAAAGCCTGTTACTGGTATAGGCGAATATGTCTGAGAAAAAATTAAAACAGATATTAAAGAAAAACAAATTAATAAAATAAACCTCATACCTTTTTTTTTCATTCATGAAACATAACATTCTAAAATTCCTTTAAAAGTTTTTGAATAACTTTTTCACCATCTGCCATTATTTCAAGCATATAAATACCATGTGATAAATTGTTTAACCCATCCACTTTTATTTGATTTAAACCTTTCTGAAACTCAAACTTAAGTTGTTTTTGTATAAGCCCTTGAATATCGTAAATATTAATTATCGCATTTTTCTTTTTAATAGTGGAAACTTTCACATAAATAAAATCTTTAAATGGATTAGGTTCTACAGACACAATTTCTAAACTATTAGTTACTGGTTTTATTGTAAGTACTTCACTATATTTAAATTTGCCATCATTATCTACCATTTTTAATCTATAATAATATATCTCTGCTTTTACATCGGGAGTATGAGTTGTATTATAAAAAGATGTTGAAGCATTAGTTCCAGAAGCTTTAGATTCTGATACTTTTGAGAATTCTAACCCATTTATAGAATACTCAAGGTCAAAATGATTAGTATTAGTTTCATGAGAAGTTTCCCAATATAAATAGTTGCTCTTACCCTGCCATTTTCCATTGAAAGACAATAAATCTAGTGGCAACAAAGCTCCAACTCTAAAATATTGATTAAAGCCACATCCAAAGTCCTGAGAATTTGTTGCTGAAGCAGTGTAATCAACCAATCCATTTGTTAAATGGATTAAAGTACCATTCATTTGATTCACAGTAAAATAACCAGTTCCACCGCCAGTGTTTGCCCACCAATATAATCCATTGCATCCAGCATCAGTCACAACTAATTTATAACATCCAGCTGGAATATTTACTAAAGTATCAAGATATTTAGTATTTATAGCTGTAGGTATTCTTTGTTTAATGATATTACCATTTAAATCCTCCACTCTCCATTTGGTATCAGCTGTTGCATTTGATCTAATTGTTAACTTAAAAGTACTAGGCCAATCTGGTGCTGTTGCAAAGGTGCTTGTCAATGTATCATTTATGGAATAAGAATCAGCAACACCATTAACTTGCTGTATAGTAGCAATAAATACGCTTTGATTACTAGCTGGCATTTTTGAAATAGGAGATAGATCCTGTAGAGTAATTAAAGTATCTTTCATTGGAATTAAATTAATCCCCGATACAGTGTAATTCTGAAGGGCTTGACCTTTAACTCCATATTCAAATGTGATAGAATTTATATTGGTAGCTCCAGTATTTTTAATACTTATTACAGGACTACCACAAACTGGATTTTCACGATAATTTCCTTCGTAATTCGTAGGAGACACAATCCGCTCAATAGATGCATCCAAAGATTTATTGTATGCTCCATAGAAAAACAACCCAGAGGATATTGTATATGAGCCAGAAGGTGTACTAACAGAATAAGGTTGCATTTTTACATTTACACTAATGTTGCTATCAGATATCACACCTGGTATTTTATGTATATTTGGTGCTATTAAATTTCCTGGACACCAATTGGCTCTATTATATACCCAAGTACCGGACTGAGGATATAATTCATTACTTCCACAATCATTTCTCCATAAAGTTGTTTGTTGTACTAATTTAGTTCCAGCATAAACTAAATAATATTTACTACAAAATTCACCACATCCATTTGCATCACTTCCATGACCTGTTGCAGTAAATTTCATTTCACCAAATTGACTTCCATTAGGTGCTTTTGCAGTAACTGAAGCTAAGTGATTATTAATTGGATCGGTAGTACTACCATAAGTGAAAGAACCATTCCACAATTTTTTAATTCCTAATACATTTCTTGGTGGAGTCCCTTCTATAAAAGCGAACTTAATATCACCTGTAAATCCTCCTGAATAGCCTGAATATAAAAGCCGAATAGTGGCACTATCTTTTAATAAAGGATAGTAATCAGTAACATCAAAATAATAGCGTTGTTGCCAAGCCCAAGGAGTTCTTGGGTAAGAAGCATTTGCATAAGGGGTAATTAATCTGGCTAGTTCAAACGTATCAGTTGATGTCATCAAAAAATTTTGGATAGTATAATCCCAATCACCACAATACTGTGAACCCGCAGGGCACTGGTACTTTCCTAAAGTAAAAACCATTATAATCTTTCTATAGGAGGCTGAACCATCTGGAAATTTGACGCGATTATCGAAGTTATTATAATAGTCCAGTTGTAATCCACTATGTGCCTGAACCCAAGTAGTGTCCCCTGGACTTGCTTTTAATATCCCACTAATAATTATTAATGCAAAAATTATATAAAATTGCTTTTTCATTATTGAACTTTTATTAATCACTTTTTATAATAAATCACTATAGTATAATTGCAGCTATTTAATAAAAAGCTGCAATTATTATTTTTCTGGCGTTGAAAATTAAACTAACTTTTACAATTACTACTTTTCTTATTAACTCCTAAGCTTGCACCCGCAGCAAGCAGGATAAGACTAAGGCCTCCATCAAATGGTACTCCTCCATCTCCTCCTCCACCATTATTATTGGGAGTAAAACCACCACCTGTTCCTGGACCAGGATCCGGAATAGATGGTTGTGCAGATGATTTTACTACCCCAAGCATCATCACCAATACTATGATAACCATTGATTTTAATATACTTTTCATTTTCTTTTCGTTTATCTTGTTCTTAATGATGATTATTTAGCTAATATTTCAGTTTGATATACAGATTTACCTTCTGCGCTTTTCAGTACCAGTGTATACACACCACTTGATAAAGCTTTACTCATGGAAATAGTTTCCGTTTTTGATCCTTCTACGTGTGTAATTGGCGTACTGAATACTTCCTGACCAAAACTATTAACCATTACTACATTGTATTTACCACTAGCAATGTTAGCAGTTTGAACCTTGAAAGATTTCGCAGTTACAGGGTTTGGAAATACACTGATGTTTCCTTTAACTGTTACTACAGGAACTACTTTGCTTTGTTTGAATACAACACTGAAACGGTCTTTATAGCTTTGTACATCTACACTTTTAGGAGTAAAGCTAATCAGGCTTCCAGCAGGCACTTCTGTATTCAACATATTGTCTCTTACATAAGCTTGTACATCAGCTACAGTAAAGTTGCTGATATCTGCTTTCAACTGATAGGTAGTATTAGCAGTTAACTGACCTAATCTTACTGGTAATACATCATTTACAGATGGCATTGGCAATCCATCGATGCTTAAGTCACTATTTGATTCTGTGATAGAGATATTCTCGCCACCATTCATCATCTTGCTGGCATCTTCAGTTCCGATTGATTTAGTAAAGTTGTTGCTGAAGTTAGCAACCGTAGCATCTGCTAAAACATTGTTCTTATATAGTTCAATTGACATTAAACTGGTTGCAGTTTGTCCAAATACATCATTGTTTGCAGCGCCTGTTGTTTTATCAGCTTCAGTAAATGTAATACTTGGAGTTGCATTACCATAGTTATTTACCAAGAACCCTTGACCTGACTGAATGTAATC
>CANFLJ010000020.1 GCA_947447815.1 Chitinophagaceae bacterium
GGTTGTTGTACTTGACTAACCTAGCAGATTTACTGTCAGCCAGATAAATATTACCAACTTTATCGACTCTTATATCAGAAGGTGTAGCTACGACAGATTGAAAACTAGATATCGAACCATTGCTAGCAATTTTATAAACTACACCGGTATTTGAATTGATAGTATACAACATACCTGAAGGACCAAAACATAAGCCAGAGAGACCTGCAATGCCAGTAGCTGCATAAGTAGTTATATACCCATCGAAAGTAATCTTGGTGATGCTGCCATCAATAAATTGTGCCACATATAAATTGCCTGCAGGATCAAATACCATATTTCTTGGTCCATTTACAAGACTTACAAATACAGACATATTGCCAACAGAGTCTACCTGATTTATCGTAAATGCGCCAATATCGCTTACAAAAACATTATCCAATTTATCAATTGCTATTCCCCATGGCTTTATAAGGCCTGAGGATACAAAAGCACTAACAGTACCAGATGGAGTTATCTTATATACTTTTTTAGCATTTCTATCGGTTGTATATATATTACCCTTAGAGTCAATTGCTGAACTGGAAACACTCATAGATGTACAAAGTGAATAAATACTTTGAGCATCTGAGTTACTTTTAAAAATAAAAAAAATAAAAAAAATAAAAAAATATTTTCTTAAAGTCGATTTCATATTTCTTAACCTTATAGTATAAATTTGATATTTATGCTTTAAATAAAAGAATCCTTATAAGATATCAAGTGCTTAGAACAGCAAAATTTCGTTAGTATTATATTCGTTCTAAACCTTTTTAAATAAAATTTTTACGCAATATAGTTAAATAAATTAGTCATTTTATCATTTTATAACACCTTGATTAAACTATTTATTCACATCCATAAAAACTATACCTATAATAGGATTTTTATTCATTAACAGATTGCAAATATCGTTTACATATAAACGTTAGAAAATAGTAGTTATTGTCAATCTTTTGTAGAGGAAATGTCATTGCCTGTCTTAATCCCAATACAAAAAGTCCCTTTAGATGGCAGAAGGCCTTTTGTAAAATATAATAATAGGTGACGATTAGGATTCGAATATTGTCGCAATTGGATTTCCTCGAACAAGATTGTTTTTATTCTTCTTCCGGCTTTACAATATCAGCTTTTGGCATCCTTGCTAATACAGGATTCCAGTCCCAGTTTACATCTCCAAGCTTCATACCTATAAGCGTCTGACTATTTAAGTTAATGTTTTGGCCTAAATAATTAATACTATCCTTGAAAGGGAACGGGTTTGTACTATCAGGAAATTTATAACTACTATCAACAAATGCCCAAAGTCGATTTTCGTTAGTCAGCGCTTTATTGAAAGTAGTATCTAATCCTAGTATTAAACGCTTTATATAAACTATATCAAGTGTAGTTACTTTACCATCCCCATTCACATCGGCAGCTATTATTTTATAAGGTGAGTTAAGTTTATTCTTGCCTAAAATATGACTCTGAATGAGTGCCATATCAAGCGTAGAAATGCCATTGGTTTTATTAAGATCATTATTTTTATATGCCTTTATAAACTGCGAATTACCATTACCTATGTTTATATTATATTTATTACTACAAATGACTGTATCACTATTCGTTACAATGGATACATTTTGAATATTTTTATTTAGTGGAGTAATTATATTACCCGCAAAATGGTATAGTAAGGAGTCAATATAAACCCTTGCTAATCTGTTTCTCCCGACCCCATTGTAACTGGTAAAGTTGCCCCCGATATAGAAGGCTTTATTATCAGCCTGTGAAGCTAATGCATATACAACATTATCCGCACCCGATCCAGTTGTATTAAAAGTAGAATCTTTAGCTCCTGTAGCAAATAAGCGGGTAATATGATTTACAATATTATTATTATACTTTGCAAAAGAACCACCTACTAATATTTTATTATCTGCCTGCAGTACAATACTCAACACTTGTAGGTCGGCACCTACCGCATTACTATTAAACCCTGCATCCTTATTCCCATTAGCATTCAATCTGGTAATATAGTTTGCGGCAATACCATTGTAAGTTGTAAAAGCACCTCCAATAAGAACTTTACCATCGGACTGCAAAGCCATTGTATACACCCCACTATTTGCACCAACGCCACTAGCATTAAAGGAAGCATCTTTTGAACCATCGGTATTTATACGGGTAATACACCCAACATTTGCGTTTCCGTATTTTGCAAAATCACCTCCTACTAATATCTTACCATCTGGCTGCAATGCCAATGTTCTCACTATACCATTTGCAACATTACCTCCATAATAAAATGTACCATCTATAGTACCATCACTATTTAATCTGGTAATATAACTGGCAGCTAAAGAAGAAGTAGTTCCATAGAATCCTCCTACTACAATTTTACCATCAGTCTGTACAATGATGCTAAATACCTGACCAACAGATAATGCAACCGGTCTTTTAAAATTAGTATCTACAGTACCATCAATATTAACTCTAACAATAGTACTAACAACTTGCCCATTATAGGAAGTAAAACTACCACCAATCAATATCTTATTATCAGGTTGTATTGTTATTGCAGACACTGTATTATCAGGCCCTGTTTCATTATTATTAAACGAATTATCTCTTGAGCCATCCGTATTCAATCTAATCAGATTATTACAGGTATGACCATTGAAATTATTGAAATCTCCCCCTACTAACAGTTTACCATCTACCTGAATTGTAAGTGCTTTTACTGCGTTATTGGCACCGGTTCCATTATTAAATGTAGTATCTTTAATACCATTATTCTGTATCCTAATAATATAGTTTACAACCATATCATTGTACTTGAAAAAATAACCGGCGACAATTATTTTACTATCAGATTGTATGGCAAGTGCATACACAACATTATCAGGACGAATAATCGAAGTACTTAAACTTGTATCAGTACTTCCATCTGCATTTAATCGAACCATATAATGAACAGTACTATCATTATAACTGGTAAAACTGCCGGCAATTACAATTTTATTATCTGTTTGTAATGCTACTGAATATACAGAATTATTTGCACCAGAACCGCTTTGATTAAAGCCAACATCATAGGTACCATCTGCATTGGTACGAACTAAATAATTAGCACTGATATTATTATAACTGGTAAAATTACCACCCAGTATAATTTTACCATCAGGCTGAATTAGTATTTTATTAATTGAGTTATTAGTACCTGTTCCGCCTACATTAAAAGAAGAATCCAGCTTACCATTTGTTTTTAATCTAGCTATACCATTAGCATTATATTGGTTGTAGGAAGAAAAGCTACCCCCTAATAGTATTTTATTATCTGGCTGAATACTAATAGCAGTTACACTACCATTTGGTCCATAATTTCCTCCTCCAGTATTAAATGTAACATCCAGACTACCATCATCATTTAAACGAACTAACCTGCTTATGTAACTAGAGTTAAACGACGTAAACATTCCACCAAGTAAAATCTTTCCATCAGATTGAATTGCTACCGCATTAACCTGATTGTTTGCACCTGTGCCCGTATAAAAAGTATTATCAATAGAACCATCTGCATTTAACCTTACTATATTGTTGGCAGGGTAAAAATTACAGGTAGTAAAATTACCAGCTAATAATATTTTCCCATCAGGCTGCAAGGCAATATCATTAAGATTACCATTTAATCCAAAAGCCTTATTACTAAAAGAAGTATCTATAGAACCATCCGGGTTAATTCTGGCAATATAATTTGCAACCTTACTATTATATTGGGTAAACGAGCCTCCAGCCAATAGCTTTCCATCAGGTTGAATAACCATCGTTTTTACTTGTCCATTAAATCCATCTCCTATACCAAAGCCCTTATCTTTATTATTGAAGTTTTTATCTAAAGCAGTTTCCTGTGCCGAGGCAATCTGTGTGATTAATAAATAAACTATTAGTATATAATGACTAACTTTCATGTGGTTAAATATGATTCAAATATTCTTACAATATTCCATATATACAAAAGGATTATAAAATAAATTATAACCCTTTCTCCTTTTAATGCTATCTACAGCATCTTATTTATCTATCGTTTCCTGTGGGTACACTTCATATTCCTGCTTAATAAACGCTGCTTTTGGCATTCTGGACAAAGCAGGATTCCAGTCCCAGTTTACATCTCCAAGCTTCATACCTATAATATTGATATTCATATACAGATTGCTTACATTATTCAAAAGCCCTGAATCCTGGTAAGGAAAAGGATGTAGCGGATCGGCAAATACATCATTTGCTCCAGTGAAGGTCCAGAGGCGCTTTTCGCCAGTTTTGTTGTTGGTAAAAGTAGTATCCAATCCTAGTATCAATCGCTTAATATATACCAGATCAAGGGTTGTTACCTTACCATCGCCATTTACATCTGCTGCAATAATCTTATATGGAGAATTCAAATTGTTCTTACCCAGAATATGAGACTGTATCAATGCAAGATCAAGGGTAGTAACACCGTTCGATTTATTAATATCATTATCCTTATGCGGCTTCAGTAAGTAGCTATCCCCAGACATTATATTTAGTAGAAAGTTCCCTTGAACATCCGTTAAAACAGAATCTGATTTTATATACCCATTTCCACTTACTTTAATAACGGCTCCGGTTACATTATCTCCCTTTGGCGATACAATATTTCCGGCTAAGTAAGCAGGTACATAGAGGGTAATGGAATCGAAAACAATAGTATATCCATTACTAACCTGTACGGTATATTGGGTGGTAACTGAAGGACTAACAGTAATAGAGGAAGTAGTTTCGGAAGTACTCCAGACTAATGTTGGATTAAGTAACAACGGATTATTTATATTAGTAAGATGATATACAAAATGTCTTGGATCATTAAAGTCCAGCGTAACAAGATAATTACCAGCTTGAGGTATCAATAAATCAGATCCGTATGAAACTAATGAGCTATCCGTATTCAATCCCCCATAATTAATAGTCCATACATTGTTTGCTCTAAATTTAATATGACCAGTATTGAGTGCTACCTGACCCACCCAGAGTCCAGTATTCTGATCATATTGCAATGGCAGATCTGTACCCCATCCGAAGGCAGCATCGCCCACTACGCCCAAAGTATTAATAGCAACAATGTCATAGGTTTTGGTAGCAGTATTACATCCTATTTTATATACCCCACTTACAGTAGGATTAAAGTTGATATTACCTGCACTAAGACTACTACTCAAAGTTCCCGCAGTACCTCCATCCCCATATACCGTATGTGTCCAGTCCTGCGCTGTTATAAACTTTACCTGATAACTACCCGCAGGTATATATCGGTACATTTCATAATAACCACTATTGGTAATAGAACCCATAGGCAGACTGGTAGTAGGATCCCAACTATTAAAACTGCCCACCAGATAAATAACAGGAACAACCTTTTTAGTTCCGGTATCAGTTGAAAGGATTACGGTCTGAGATGGAGTAATTACACTGTCTCTCGGCGTAATATATACGTTTAGAAAACTAACAAACACGGTATCTTGATAAGTGCCATTGATGTCGGTTGTAGTTATCCCATACCAACCTGTTTGATTGGCAGTAATTATTTGAGTTGTATCCCCAGTATTCCACAAATACTTATCAAACCCTGCACCTGCATCCAGCACAAAAGTTTTCCCTTTACAAAATATGGTATCGGGCAATGGATTAAAACCAGTTGGCGGCATTTTTCTGGCTTGTATATTACCAACCAATATAAAATTGATTAGCAGCATTAAGTAAATATGCTTCATGTATATGTTTTTAGTTCAAGTTAAATGAAGTTCAAAGTTAAAAAAAATCATAACGCATACAAATCATTCCCTAAAATATAATTTTGAAGGATAAAACTAACTAGTTATCATCAAAGCTACTACATTTGGTATCGCTATACTGGCAGTTGATTTAACTGCTGCTAAAAGTTAACCAATAAAATACTTTTTAGAATGCTAACCGTTACTACCATTCAATCATCTTTACACTGGGAAAACCCTGCTGCCAACCTTGCTATGTTTCAGGAAAAAATTGACTCTATACATAAGCATTCCCACATCATATTATTGCCAGAGATGTTTAATACTGGCTTCACTACTCAGTCTACTCATCTTGCCGAAACAATGGATGGAGAAACTGTAACCTGGATGAAGACAATGGCCATCAAAAAGAAGTCCATCTTATCCGGAAGTGTGATGATTAAAGAAGGGGGTAAGGTATTCAATAGATTAATATGGATGTTGCCGAATGGCGAATACTATACCTATGATAAAAGACACCTTTTTAGCTATGCAGATGAAGATGAGCAGTTTACGCCGGGCAACAAAAGATTGATTGCTTCGGTAAACGGATGGAGACTGAACCTTCAGATATGCTATGACCTTCGTTTTCCTGTATGGGCTCGTCAGACTTATGGTGTTCATCCCGAATATGATATACTTGTTTATGTAGCCAACTGGCCTGATAAAAGAAAGCATGCATGGAAATCTTTACTGATAGCAAGGGCTATAGAAAATCAGTGTTATGTAATAGGCGTAAATAGAGTAGGTACCGATGGCGAAGGGCATGAGTTTGGTGGTCATAGCATGGTAGTAGATCCTTTAGGAGAAGTGGTTTATCACAAAGCAGACAAGGAAGATATTCATACTGTGACGCTGGATAAAGCTGATCTTAATCATATACGCAATCGCTTTCCGTTCTTACAGGATGCAGATAACTTTACTATGAGACATTAGGAACTATAAAGCGGAGAAATATTACTGGTTGCTGGTTACAAGTTGCTAGTTACTGGTTTCCAGTTAATACAATTATACTAAAAAATATTGCCAGTTACTTAAATTGCCTTTCTGGCAACTGGTAACTGGCAACTTTGTATCGGCATGCTATTGTATTATAATCATGCCATTGAATTATGTATTACTATAACGTAATTATCTGATCTCTTCCCGGACCGTTAGAAACATATTTTACATCTGCTCCTACATACTTATTAATGAAATTGATATAAGTAATCATATCCTGTGGCAGTTCAGCAGCACTCTTCATCTTAGTAGTATCTGTATGCCAGCCTTTAAACGACTGCGATACAGGCAGTACATTCATTCTACTCATCTGATAAGGTACTTCTTCCGTAATAGTTCCGTTTATATCGTAAGCCTTACAAACATCCAGTGTTTCGAATGAATCCAGCACATCGGCTTTGGTCATGATGATCTTAGTTACCCCATTTATCATACAAGCAAAACGAAGAGCAACAAGATCTATCCAACCACAACGTCTTGGCCTTCCGGTAGTAGCTCCAAATTCGCTCCCTATTCTGCGTAACTCCTCTCCTATAGGATCATTTAATTCAGATGGAAATGGTCCGCCACCTACTCTTGTACAATATGCTTTAGATACCCCTAATACATCATTAATTTGTTTTGGCGATACGCCAAGTCCTGTGCATACACCAGCAGAAATAGTGTTGGACGAAGTTACAAATGGGAAGGTACCAAAATCTATATCCAGCATACTTCCTTGCGCTCCTTCTGCTAATACTTTTTTACCTTGTGCAATCTGATTATTAATAAAATATTCTACATTGATAATCTTGAAAGTACGCAGAAACTCCAGTGCTTCAAAAAACTCTTCTTCCCAGCTGGTAATGTCTTCAATGAAGTGCATATTATCCAGCAGTTTCTGGTGTTTCAAACGAAGCTTAATATATTGTGGTGTAAAGTTTTTATCCATTATATCACCTACTCTCAAAGCATTACGGCCAGTCTTATCCATGTACGCTGGTCCGATTCCTTTTAGGGTAGATCCAATCTTATTATCCCCTTTCAAAAGCTCACTTGCTTTATCCAGTGCGCGGTGCGTAGGTACAATAAGATTTGTTCTTTCAGATATATATAAATTCTTTCTTACATCAATACCCATCGACGTAACAATATCACACTCCTTTTTAAAAGTAATAGGATCCAAAACAACTCCGTTTCCAATAATATTGACAGCGCCCTGATGGAATATACCAGAAGGTATCTGATGAAGCACAACTTTAGTTCCATTAACGTACAAAGTGTGACCTGCATTAGGACCACCCTGAAAACGGGCAACTACGTCATAGTTCGGAGCAAAATAATCTACTATTTTACCTTTTCCTTCATCACCCCATTGTAAGCCGAGAATTACATCTACCATTTTATTAATTCGTTATTTTGAAGTGCAAAAATAAAGGCATTAAACAACCTTTACTTAAAAAACATGTCCACAACTTATTGAGAACACGCCATATTTTTATGTTACAACTCAATACTATAAACATCTTTGGGTAATATTCTATATTATGGAAACGTTGCCGAATAAAATAGGCATTCTTTTACTTCATTTAATTTACTTTTGAACACTCTGATAGTTTCATATTATCAATAATTATAACTTATTACATGAAGAAAGTACTTTGTTTCGGAGAATTCTTACTTAGAATATCACCTGCTGCAGATAATAATATAGCCGAGAAGAACCCTATGCAGCTTTATATGGGTGGTGCAGAGGCTAATGTGGCAACAGCACTAGCAGGATGGAATATCCCCACCAAATACTGTACTGTTTTGCCCGACAACTTTATGAGTAGTCACATTATCGACTATCTTGAGTACAAAGGCATCTATACTTCCTCCATTATTTATGCAGGCAATAGAATAGGTATCTATTATTTAGAAAAAGGAGCCGACCTGAAAGGAAAAATGGTGTACGATCGCGATCATTCTTCTTTTTCGCAGGTAAAACCGGGTATGATAGACTGGGATAAAGTATTAAGGGATGTAGTCTGGCTAAACCTTTCTGCTATTAGTCCTGCACTGAATCAGAATGTAGCCGATGTTTGTCTGGAAGCGGTACAAGCAGCTTCAAAATTAAACATACCTATTTCGCTTGATCTAAACCACCGCGCTAGGTTGTGGAAATATGGAAAAGATCCGTTGGAGATTATGCCGGAAATTGCTCAATATTGCGATGTACTGATGGGCAATATATGGTCTGCCAATAGTTTATTAGGTATTGCTGTTGATGAACATATACATGCTAAGAAAAGTAGAGAAGCTTATCTGGAACATGCAAAGGAAACGGCTCTTGCCATCATCAGCAAGTTTCCAAAATGTCAAACTGTAGCCAACACTTTCCGCTTTGACAGCGACAAGGAAAACATTACTTACTATACCAGCTTATTCACTGCAAACGAGCAATTTAATTCGGATGTATTTACCTGCAAAGGAGTGGTAGACAGAAGTGGTAGCGGCGATTGCTACATGGCAGGATTGATATACGGATTATATTCGCAATTGCCTCCTCAGGAAATAGTTAGCTATGCTACCTCTGCGGCCTTTGGCAAACTACAAGAGATGGGCGATTCTACAGAGCAGAACGTAATCAGGGTAAAAAAGATGATGTAGCATACTAATGTGATAATTTGATGATGGGATAATGTGATAATTAATACAAGTTCATAATGGGGTTATTCAATCACGCTTTACTTTTATTGAGTTGCACTTATTCTTTGTTGATTATGAAAGGTGTTATATCACTTCCTCCAGCTAGACAACAAAAATTCGACCTTGTTATTAACAAGCATAAAAAAATATGGACGATATTAGGCTATTTCTTAGTAGCAGCTTATTCATACTTGATTATAAAAGACTTATCCCAATAAATTTCCAGTGTTTACTACATTAAAGGGTGTATGGCAACAGAATATTCAGCCTTTTCTATGAATACTCATCCTATCTTCCTGTATTCAAATTCCTGTTTCCAACCTAATGTCTCCTATCTCCCTGTATTCATTATCACATTATCCCATCATCAAATTATCAAATTGGCATTTCCGTCCTATCTATCCGCTACTTCTACTATAAGGAACTTAAGATAATGTGTATTTTCCCAGCCCCATACTATAGGATGATCGGCTGACTGAGTATTATAAGTTACTTGTCTTATCTTTTTACGGGCATCTTTAGCAGCCATATCAATGATTCTTAAAAACAGTTCGGGCTGTATTAAATTGGTACAACTGGAAGTAACCAGGAAGCCCCCATTACGAATCATCTTCATCCCTCTTAGGTTAATTTCTTTATACCCAGTAATAGCCTTATCTATGTTTGCTCGGCTCTTGGTAAAGGCAGGCGGATCCAGCATTACCACATCATAGTTACGACGATCTTTGCTCCATTGTTTTAGTACATCGAAGGCATTCATTGCTTCAAACTTTACAATGTGATCCAGATTGTTCAAAGCCGCATTCCTGTTGGCTTGTGCCACAGCGCTTTCGCTGATATCCAGACCAAGTACAGACTTAGCACCATAATGTGCGGCATGAATCTCGAAGGTTCCGGTATACGTAAATGCGCCCAACACATCAGCGCCTTTTACGATGTGCTCAATGGCTCTTCTGTTATCCTGCTGATCCAGAAAGTAGCCGGTTTTCTGACCATTTTCTAGATCCACATGAAACTTCAATCCATTCTCTTTAATAATGATGTCGGTATCAAAAGGATCGGATAAAAATCCTTTAATCTGTTGCATGCCTTCCAGTTCTCTTACAGGTACATCGTTCCTTTCGTAGATACCTTTTGGAGAAAATATTTTGTTCAACGCATTTACAATGGAAGGTTTAAATTTATCCATACCCAGTGCCAGGGTTTGAATAACAAAGTAGTCATTAAATTTATCAATAACCAATGCAGGCAAATAGTCCGACTCGCCAAATACCAGTCTACAGTTTTCGGTGTAACCAGTATGTCTACGATACTGCCATGCCTCATTTATCTTGTTGTAAAAAAAGTCGTCGTTTATGGCCTCTTCCTTTCTGGTAAGCAACCTTACCATTATCTGCGACTGTGGGTTAATATAGCCCCTGCCTACATATTTATTATCATGATAATATACGTCTACTATGTCGCCCGGTTTTGCTTCGCCCGATACAGTTGCCACTTCATTTGCATATATCCATGGATGGCCCGCGGCAATCCTTATCTGAATTTTTTTGTTCAATACAACCTTTACCATGCTGCAAATATAGGTAGTGGGCAATATTGGCAGGAATACTTTAAACGCTTGCATTGGTATAAGAATAAACTACTCTCATCAAATTCTTTTCTACTCTATTCAATAGAATTATATTTTCGTGCCGTAAACATTATAATTATGAAACAGCTACTCTCTATCATATTCGCTACCGTTCTATTATTTTCCTGTAAAGAAATAGATAAGAAATTTAAAAGCGGAAACAATAAAACCTACGAAGAGACTAAGAAGACTTTAGAAGAGAAGGAAAGAGAAAGTCCCAAGCACTTTCTTAAACTAAATGGAGATAATCACCGCAATATTCTGGGGCAAACTGTTTACAAAGGCATCATCAGCAATACTGCTACAGTAGTTTCCTATAAAGAGGTAAGGGTAAAATTGTTGTACTTTAAAGCAGGCGTACAAGTTGCTAATCATGAAGAGCAATTTGATAATACTATCAGTCCTAATGATGACTATACCTTTAAAGCCAAGTATCATACGCCAAGAGGTACAGACAGTGTATCTGCCTATATAATGAGTGCGAAAGCAGTTGAATAAATAAATACAGATTAACGAATTAGCGCATTAGCGCATTTGCTGATTATTTAAATACATTTAGGGAGGATTAATCTCTACCAATTAATTGTGGCAATTGTATTATTGCATCAAATCGTAATTCATTAATAAACATTTGTTGTTGTTTATTAATTCGCTAATACGCTAATGCGTTAATTCGCTAATAAATGCCTCTGCTAATTATTATACAAACGTCCCTCCCACCATCACCTTATCTATTAAATTACTTCCAAAAGCATAAGGCAAAAACGTAAGAGAAGGAACCTCTTTTGTAATAATAATATTTGCTTTTTTACCGATGGTAATAGAGCCTGTTTCTTTTTCTACTTCCATAGCATAAGCCCCATTGATAGTAGCAGCATTGATAGCCTCTTCGGGCAATAGTTTCATCTGCATACAGGCAAGCGATACTACCAGATTCATATTGCCGCTAGGCGATGAACCAGGATTATAATCAGACGCTAAAGCAATAGCCAGACCATCATTCAGCATTTGCCTGGCCGGAGCATATTGCATTCTTAAGTAAAGGGATGGATTAGGCAATAAGGTAGCAATGGTATTGGTATTTTTAAGGCAATCAATCTCTTGCTGCGATACTGTTTCCAGATGATCGACACTGATAGCATCTACCGCTACTCCGGCCTGTACACCACCA
>CANFLJ010000021.1 GCA_947447815.1 Chitinophagaceae bacterium
AGACAAAATAATTAAAATGAGGCTACTTATTGTCTCAACCACTACATTTGCCTTCTTTTTTTAGACAGTAAAATTAGTAAAACGATGGCAACTACATCAGACATCAGCCGTGGAATGATCTTAAAGTTAGACGGCAGCTTATACTCAGTAGTAGAGTTTGGAGAAAATAAAACTGCTCGTGCAGCAGCAAAAGTTTGGGCCAAATTAAAAGGCGTAGACAACAAGAGAAGTATTGAAAAAACATGGAATAGTGGAGAAACTGTTTATCCTATTCGTGTAGAAAAAAGAACATTCAACTTTTTATATAAAGATGATACAGGTTACAACCTGATGAACAACGAAACCTTCGAACAAATTGTATTGGGCGAAGAAATGGTAGATGCTCCTCAGTTCTTAAAAGATGGTGCAGAAATATTTGTATTCATCAATACAGAAACCGATCTTCCTATTGGTGCCGAATTGCCAGAGAAAATTGTAGTAGAAGTTACCTACTGCGAGCCTGGTGTAAAAGGCGATACCGCTACAAGAGCCATGAAACAAGCAACTATCGATACTGGTACTACCGTAAACGTGCCTTTATTTGTAGAAGCAGGCGAAAAAATCAGAATCAATACTAAAACCGGAGATTATCTGGAAAGAGTAAAGGACTAGTTTCAAAGTAAAAAACAAAAAGCAGAAAGTAAAAAATATAATTTATTTACTTTCTGCTTTGCTAATATATTTGTACTACTATTTTTCCCCAATTAAATAATGGGGTTATGTATTACGAAAACGATTTAGTTTATTTGCTGATTGCTTGAAAATAAATTATTTAGAACACACTAAAATTTCCATATATGGATTTAAAACAAATTCACGAGTTAATAAAGATTGTTAACAAAAGTAATATTGGAGAAATAAGTATAGAGGACAAAGATGGTAAAGTAACTATCAAACAAAAAGAAGAGCCTGCTATCACAGTAGCCGCTCCTGCTCCTCAGGTATACAATGTTCCTTCGCATGCACCAGCAGCCGCTGCTCCAGTAGCACATGCTCCAGCTGCCGAAGCTGCCAGTATAGAACCTGTTGCACCAAAAGCGGATAACCTTATTACTATCAAGAGCCCAATGATTGGTACTTTCTACCGTCGTTCTTCTCCTGATAAGCCAAACATGGTAGATCCAGGTAGCGAAGTAGCTCCAGGTACGGTAGTTTGTATCATCGAAGCAATGAAACTTTTCAACGAAATTGAAAGTGAAGTAAGTGGCAAAATTGTAAAAGTGCTGGTAGAAGATGCTAGTCCAGTAGAATACGATCAGCCATTGTTCTTAGTGGAGCCTGCTTAAAAACAAATGTGACAATTTGATAATTCGATAATTTGATAATTGTGAAGATAGAAAAGTTCGAAAATAATCCATTATTAAAGTTGTCATTTGAATTTGCACTGCTGATTGTAAGTTATTGTGAGTTGCTGGAGATAAATAAAAAAGATATTATTGGTCGACAGCTATTGAAATCAGGCACATCAATTGGATCAAACAGCATGGAAGCTCAAAATGCTGAAAGCAAGGTTGATTTTATTCATAAGCTCAAGATAGCTGCTAAAGAAGCAGAAGAAACACAGTATTGGTTATTGATCTGTTCAAATTCCACCAATTATCCAAACTGTGACGCTCTTTTACTAAAGCTTGAATCTTTAAGCAAGTTACTGAGTAGCATATTGTCATCATTAAAGAAGTCAATTAATTTGAAATAAGATAAAGAAATTGTATTCATTATCTTATTGTCGAATTATCACATTATCAAATTAGAAAATCATGTTTAAGAAAATATTGATTGCAAATCGTGGCGAAATTGCTTTACGTGTGATACGTACCTGTAGAGAAATGGGTATCAAAACCGTTGCTGTTTATTCCACTGCAGATAAAGATAGCTTGCACGTACGTTTTGCCGATGAGGCTGTATGTATAGGCAAACCTGCCAGTAGCGAATCATACTTGTCTATTCCAAATATTATGGCTGCCGCAGAAATAACCAATGCAGATGCTATACATCCTGGATATGGATTTCTGGCAGAAAATGCCAAGTTCTCTCAGATATGTGCTGATCATGGGATTAAGTTTATTGGACCTACCCCAGAAATGATCAATGCAATGGGTGATAAAATCACTGCAAAAGAAACTATGATCAAAGCGGGTGTACCTACCATTCCGGGAAGTGCAGGATTGCTGGAAAGCCTGGAAGAAGCTATTGATTTGGCTAAGAACCAGGTAGGATACCCTGTAATTCTGAAAGCTACTGCCGGTGGTGGTGGTAAAGGAATGAGAGTAGTATGGGAAGAAAGTGAAATGGAGCGTGCCTACAATACTGCAAAAGCCGAAGCTGGTGCAGCATTTAAGAACGACGGTATCTACATGGAGAAATTTGTAGAAGAGCCTCGTCATATAGAAATCCAGATTGCTGGCGACCAGTATGGTACAGTTTGTCACTTAAGCGAAAGAGATTGCTCTATCCAAAGAAGACATCAGAAACTGGTAGAAGAATCTCCTTCTCCTTTTATGACCGATGAATTGAGAGCCAGAATGGGTGAAGCTGCTATTAAAGCCGCATCCGCTATCAACTACGAAAGCGTAGGAACGATTGAATTTCTGGTAGATAAACACCGCAACTTCTACTTCATGGAAATGAATACCCGTATTCAGGTAGAACATTGCGTAACAGAAGAAGTAATTAGTTTCGACTTAATCAAGGAGCAAATTAAAATAGCATTGGGTGAGCGTCTTTCTGGTATGAATCACCTGCCTAAAATGCACGCTATTGAGTGTAGAATAAATGCAGAAGATCCTTATAACGACTTCAGACCTTCTCCAGGAAAAATCACTACCCTTCATACGCCGGGTGGTCACGGAGTAAGAGTAGATAGTCATGTATATGCCGGATACGTTATTCCGCCTTATTACGACAGTATGATAGGTAAGTTGATAACAGTAGCACAAACAAGAGAAGAAGCGATAAATACCATGTACAGAGCCCTGAGCGAGTATGTTATAGAAGGCGTAAAGACTACCATTCCTTTCCATCTTCAACTAATGAAGAATGAAGACTTTATAGCAGGCAACTTTAATACGAAGTTCCTGGAAGGATTTACCATGAAATAATTAGCTAATGTGCTAATTAAATAAATAATACAAATAAAAAGAGGTAGACAACTGATAAAGTTTCTACCTCTTTTTTATTAACGAATTTACTGATTAAAGAATTAGCGAATTAAATACAAATACATAACCGCAGAGAAAAGAGAGAAGGAGGTTATTAATGCATTGTCAATTTCGTATTACTGCATTCAATTTTTAATTTTTAATTCTTAATTTTTAATTGAATTTGTATTCATTATCAAATTATCGAATCATCAAATTATCAAATTAGTGGGGCTATCTATTAATAGTCACCTTTGTTCCCACCGGTAGAGTTGCATACAACTCTTTTATATAGTCATTTTTGGTGCTTATGCAGCCCATAGTCCAGTTTTGCATACCATCTACAGCAAAGTCTTCGTTAGGCCAGGTACCATGTATACCTATAGCCCCACCTATTTTAGCATTATAAGGAATGATTCCTTTTGCTTTTCTTTCATTAAACTTTTGTATGCTAAGTTGATTTGGATAATCCAGTTGAAAGAAGTCGCACCATTTTGGATGTGCTCTTTTACTTACAATATGAAAAGTACCTTCTGGTGTTCTTCTATCCCCTTCATATAGTTTATCGCCAAGATCTTTATTACCAAATACTACAGGATAAGTTGCTACCCAGGTACCATTGGATTGATAAATGGCCATTTCGTATTTCGATTTAGTAATTACTACATAATAATCATCAGCATTTGCATACGGACGTTTAAAGGAAACGTTCGATAGGAAAATCAACCCCAGTAATATGCTGCTGATAAATGTTTTCATGTTGGTGTTATAATTACTCAATAGCTTTTCTGCTATTATTATTGTTTCCGTAAAAGAGATAAAAAAACAAACAAAGTTTATTCCAGCAAAGGAAAACTATTGTTAATTTACTTTGACACCAGGTAGCGTGATCGTATTACGCTGACTATTATCCAGGTCACTCTGACGTACTAATAGTTTGGCATCAGATGCACTGGAACAAGTACCACAAGAAACTCTGTACGTCATCTTGTTGTAAATCACATCACAAGAACCATCCTTCCAGTTAGCCCCAGAGAAAATAAAGAAGTCTGGCGAATATTTATTATTGATAAACTTAAGCGTGTTATTGCTATTATCAAACTTCATTCTAAAACCATCAGCATCAATAGAATCTACTTTACAAGCAGTTAACTGAGGAATTAATATCTCATTGGTGTTTTTACCATTAGCATATTTAATAATTCCTTGCTCTACAGTAAGAACATTCTTATCAAGACTTCTGGTAAGAACTAATTGTTGATCTACATAAAACTGTACCTTACGGAAATCAATGTTGCTGGCTCTTAGCTTGTTGTACAAGTCTCTGGTGAATGGCACAGGAGGTTGTTCATCCACAACTTCAACAGGCTTTTCAGGCTCATTAAAAACTAAAGGTTTCTGTACCGGCTTCTTATGACAAGCAGATATGGTGATAACCAAAATAGGGATTATATAAAAAAACCAACGTTTCATTGCACGAATTTTGTTAGCAAATTAAATGAACTTTATCTACAAACTTAGCATTAAACGCAAAAGAACCATTAGTTTATTGTGTATTAACACTATTTTTTTTATCCACAAGCTCTTTTATGGCCATACTAATTGATAGGAAATTGAATTTAAATCCTGCCGAAAGTATCTTGTCTGCGCTTACAGTAGTACTTTTAAGTACCTCAATACTCATTTCGCCCAGTATTATTTTAAGTAAAAAAGCAGGTAATTTTATTTTGATAATAAAGGACTTTTTAGATGCCTTTACAAGTTCTTCTACTAGAGATTGATTGGAAACAGGGTTAGGACTAACTGCATTAAATACTCCCGACAAACCGTTTTGTTCCATTCCAAAAAGAATCATGCTGCAAAGATCATCTACATGTATCCAGCTTACAATTTGCTTTCCAGAGCCCATAGTTACAGCAGCCCCAAACTGCAAAGGTTTCATAAATTCTTTCAGCGCTCCTCCTTTTTCCGACAACACAATTCCTATTCTTAGTTGTAAAAGTCGTATCCCCATTTCCCGGATCGGCGCTACGGATTGCTCCCACTGATAACAGGTATCGCCTAGATAATCATGGTGATGTAAGGCTTCCTCGGTAAAAGGTCGACCATTTACCTGATCAGGACCATACCAGCCAATAGCAGAAGCTGCTATTACTGCTTTTACTTTATTGGGAGTTTCTTTTAATGCTTTTGCAATACAATGTCCCGAATTAACCCTGCTATTCAGTATGGCTTCTTTTCTTTGCTTAGTCCATCTTTTTTCTGCCACATTCTCCCCTGCAAGATGTACAATATAGTCTACAGTAGCTATTATACCATCCTCTATAGTTCCTTTATCCGTATCCCATAAAGCATACTTACAATTTGGAAGAGTGCTTATTCTTTTCTTTCGGGAAAGAATAATTACGCTATGATTATTTTGAAGTAGTAAATCTGTAAGGGCTGTTCCTACCATGCCAGCACCACCTGAAATTAATATTGTAGACATATATTGGAAACAGATTTATTCATAAAAGGTTGAATAGGCTGCTAAACTATTGGTTTTTGTATCCTGACCATTTGCAAAAAGGTATGAAATACTATTTTCAAATCTATCCATATGCTCCATTGTTCTATATAGATAAGATCAAACTCTATTCTTTTTCGGGTCATTTGCTTATTCAGCTCTTCGTTCTCTACATCTCCCCTATATCCTTTTACCTGTGCAAGGCCTGTTATCCCTGGCTTAACCAGTAATCTTTGATTAATGTTATCTATATAACCTGCATACCTGTTATGATAAATCAAAGCATGAGGACGGGGACCCACCATACTCATATCTCCTTTCAGCACATTAATGAACTGAGGTAATTCATCCAGATTAAATTTCCTTAGCCACTTGCCTGTACCGGTTACCGGAATATGCTCACTGGTAAGATAGCTATCTTCTTCTTTAATTAATTTTTCGGGTAAGGTTCTAAATTTGTAACACTTAAATTTTGCTCCATTAAGGCCAATTCTATCCTGAATAAAGAATATTTTCCCCCTCGAATTTAGTTTAATGAGTAGCGCGATAACAGGAAACAACCAGCTAAAAATGGTCAGAAACAATACAATAGAAAATAGTATATCAAAGCTCCTTTTGAAGAAACTTTGATTAATGCTGCTGGAGGTTGATAACAGTTTTTTAGATATTTCCTGCATATACACCTGATATAGGTAGCCGATATTCAAATAAAAAAGTTGCCACGTGTTGGGCAACTTTTTTATAGTATTTATAGTATTACTTATAATTAAATCTAATCAGTTTAAACACTAGTCAACGTTTGGTTTGTGTAAACCAAGCTTAGCTTCCAGACTCAAAGTAGCATGAGGTACTGCACGAAGACGAGCTTTGTCTATCAGTTTCCCAGTTACTCTACAGATACCATAAGTTCTGTTTTCAATACGGATAAGTGCTTTTTCCAGATGGTCAATATAGGTCACCTGACGGCTGGCCATTTGTCCAAGCTGTTCTCTTTCCATACTGATAGTACCATCTTCCATAGTCATATAACGAGCTTCTTCGCCTTCGCCATCAGCATCTTTTCTGGTAAACATACCTTGTAGATACGCTAATTCTTTTTTAGCAGCAGCAAGTTTCTTACTGATAATGTCTCTAAACTCATTCAGTTCAGCATCATTATATTTCACCAATGGAGCATTTGGTTTTTCTTCTTCCACTCTTTTATCCAAAGGCACATACCCTGGCTGATAAGGCACGCTTGATTTAGTCCCTATTTTAGGAACTTTTACTTCTTTCAAAGGTTTTACAGCTGCTTTTTTCAGCGATAAATCTTCAGTTACTACCTTAGCTTGCTTAATCACTACAGGTCTTCTATCTTCTCTTTCCTTCTCAGGCACTTTCACTGGTGGTACTTTCTTAGCTACCACTTTCTTTTCTGGTTTTGCTGTCACTGGTTTTACATTTTTAGGAGGCGCTACTTTAATCTCCGGTATTTTAACCGCTTTCTTCACTTCTACTTTTGCAGCAGGAGCAGCCTTCTTTGCAGGTACAACTACCTTTTTAGCAGGTGCCTTAGGGGCAGGAGCGGCCTTTTTTGCAGGCGCTACTACTTTCTTGGCAGGTGCTTTAGGTGCAGGTGCAGCCTTCTTAGCTGGTGCTACTACTTTCTTAGCAGGGGCCGCTTTTTTTACTGGCGCAGCCACTTTCTTTACTGGTGCAGGTGCAGCCTTCTTTGCAGGCGCAGCCACTTTCTTAGCAGGTGCTGCTTTCTTTACTGGCGCAGCAGCTTTTTTTGCAGGAGCAACTACTTTCTTAGCAGGAGCTGCCTTTACAGGTGCTTTTGGAGCAGGTTTAGCTGCCTTTACAGGCGCTGATTTCTTTGTAGCCATAATTTTAAGCTTTTTTAGAAACATCCACTTTTAGCTGAACCTCATTTATCTCTATTTCAGTACCATTAGCCAATTCAGATACCCAAACAATAGATTCTGCTAAAATTTCGCGGCAAATATAATCGTTATAGTCAATAATTGATTGTTTGATGCTTTCGCCACCAAACAACTGCACGAATATACGGTCAGTTACATCAAAACCGCTTTCTTTTCTAATATTTTGTACACGATTTATTAACTCTCTTGCATCTCCCTCTTTTTTCAGCTCCTCCGTTAGGGTAATATCCAGCGCTACCGTCAAGGCTCCTTTCGATGCTACACTCCATCCTGGAATGTCCTCTGCTATGATGTCTACATCAGTAGCCGATAGTTCAAAAACGCCCGTGGATAGGGTGATTTCTATCACAGAATCCTTCTCTAGGCTGGTAATCTGATGCTGACTGAATTCGGTTATAATACCGGCAGCTTCTTTCATCTGTCCACCCAATTTTGCCCCCAAAAGCTTAAAATTAGGTTTTATCTTCTTCTTTATAAACCCTTCCGTTTCGGTGATGTAAGATATTTCTTTCACATTCACTTCCGCTTTTATCAGGTCTTCAATCTTTTCCAGCTGTAGTTTCATCGCAGGATCCATTACCGGTATCAATACCTTTTGTAATGGCTGACGAACCTTAATATTTACTTTCTTTCTTAATGATAATACCAGCGAAGAAGCATCCTGAGCCAGTTGCATTCTTTCTTCCAGTGAGGAATCTATGAAAGAAGCATCCACTTTCGGATACGCCACATGGTGAACAGAAGTTTCGGTAAATCTGCCCGTTATCTCATTCAGATTATTAAATACTACCTCACTAAAGAATGGAGAAATAGGCGCTATCAGGCGTACAATAGTCTCCAGACATTCATATAAAGTCTGATAAGCACATATTTTATCCTGCTCATAATCGCCCTTCCAGAATCTTCTTCTGCACAAACGTACATACCAGTTGCTTAGGTGTTCGTCTACAAACTCTTCTATCAACCTTCCGGCAATAGTAGGCTCATAGTCGTCCATTGCGGTAGTACATTTTGCCTTCAACGTATTTAAAGACGATAGTATCCAACGGTCTATCTCTGGTCTTTCAGCTAAAGGAATATAGGCTTCTGTGAAATTAAACCCATCTACATTGGCATATAAAGCAAAGAACTGATACGTATTATATAAGGTACCAAAGAACTTGCGCTGTACTTCCTGAATACCAGCAAGGTCAAATTTCAGGTTATCCCAAGGCGATGCGTTGGTTATCAGGTACCAACGGGTAGCATCTGCACCATATTTCTCTATGGTTTCAAATGGATTTACCACATTCCCCAATCGCTTACTCATCTTATTGCCGTTTTTATCTAGCACAAGGCCATTCGATACAACGGTTTTATACGCTCTACCATCTATTTTATCAGTAGGTAAGCCTGCTTTCTTCAACTCTTCTTCTATATCTTCTTTTATCAACGATCCAATAGCGTGAAGGGTATAAAACCATCCACGGGTCTGATCTACTCCTTCGGCTATAAAATCGGCAGGGTAGCTATTGCTGAATACTTCTTTATTCTCGAAAGGAAAATGCCATTGTGCATATGGCATAGCACCCGAATCGAACCATACATCTATCAGATCCGCAACCCTTTTCATTGGTTGACCAGTTGCTGAAACCAATACTATATCATCTACATAAGGCTTGTGTAAATCCAGAATACCCTGATGCAGATAGTGCTTATTTACATCACCACCCAATACTTCACTCGCCTTTCTGATGCCCTCATTCAGTTCTTGAATAGACCCTATACATACCTGTTCGGTACCATCTTCGGTACGCCAAACAGGCAAAGGAGTTCCCCAGTAGCGACTACGGCTCAGGTTCCAGTCCACCATATTCTCCAGCCAGTTGCCAAACCTACCTTCTCCGGTCGATTTAGGTTTCCAGTTGATGGTCTTATTCAGTTCTACCATTCTGTCTTTCAAAGCGGTAGTCTTTATAAACCAGGCATCCAATGGATAATAAAGGATTGGCTTATCGGTTCTCCAGCAATGCGGATAAGTATGGTCGTATTTTTCTTTCTTAAATAATCTGTTTTCTTCCTGCAGTTTCAGTACAATTCTGTCATCTACACTCATGTACTTCTTCAGGTCTTTTACCTTACCATGTGCTTCCAGTATTTGTTTCTGATGCTGAAATGCTACTTCTTTTTCTGCTTCGGTAAAGTAATCTTCCTTTACATATTCATCGCCATACAGGAATATTCCATCCTGAATACCAGCAAGGAATTTACCCCTTCTGTCTACCATAGTCAGTATACCAATGCCATATTTCTTTCCCACCTTGTAATCGTCCGCACCAAAAGCAGGAGCGGTATGTACTATACCCGTACCATCTTCGGTAGTTACAAAAGAATCGCAAAGCACACGAAAAGGATCTCCTCCCGCTACTTCGGCAGTATTGGCTTCAAAAGGAAGTAATTGTTCGTAACGTGCACCTTCAATAGCTGCCCCTTTAAATTCTGCAATAATGGTCCATGGTGTTGCTTTTATTTCAGCAGAATAGCCATCAAAATCACCATTCTCTGCTTCTGCTTTAAAGTATTTACCAATCAGGTTTTTCGCAATCACCACATTCGCAGGAACGTGGGTGTATGGATTAAAGGTCTTTATTAAGGTATAATCTATAGTAGCACCAACGGTCAAACCAAGGTTGGAAGGTAGTGTCCATGGAGTAGTAGTCCAAGCTAAAAAGAATACTTCTTCCGAACCAGCAGCATCAAACAGAAATTGACTCTTTTCGTTCTTTACCGCCTTAAACATAGCAGTAGCACTCGTATCTTTTACATCTTTATAAGTGCCAGGCTGATTCAGTTCGTGCGAACTTAATCCTGTACCTGCAGCTGGCGAATACGGCTGAATACTTACACTCTCATACAGCAATCCACGGTCGTACATCTTCTTCAGCAGCCACCACAAACTTTCTATATAATTATTCTCGAAGGTTACATAAGGGTTATTCAAATCTACCCAGTAGCCCATCTTTTTAGTCAGGTCATCCCACTTATCCTTGTAGCGCAATACCGCTTCTCTACATTTCTGATTGTATTCTTCTACGGTTATTTTCTTGCCAATATCTTCTTTGGTAATACCCAGTTCTTTCTCAACACCCAGCTCTACCGGCAGACCATGAGTATCCCAGCCACCCTTACGTTTTACCTGAAAACCCTGCATGGTTTTGTATCGGCATACCAGATCTTTCAGCGTGCGCGAAATAACGTGGTGAATACCCGGCATACCATTTGCACTCGGTGGACCCTCGTAAAATACGAATGGGGTTGCACCCTCGCGAATGGCAACACTTTTCTGAAAAGCATCATTCTGCTCCCAGCTTGCCAATATCTCTTTTTCTATGTTCGGCAGGTTTAACCCTGAAAACTCTTTGTATTTCTTGCTCATACGTATTTGCCGGCCTCTTTTTGTAAAGGGTGCGAAAGTAATAAAATACGTTCTCTATTCCAATTCTTGTGTTTTCAGCTCAATTCAAGCCGCAGAGAAGGGAGAAAAAGAGGGAAAATATTAGCGGATTAACGGATTAGTGTATTAGGAAATTAGGTCAAATACAATTGTATTAGCATTTGAATTTAGTTTTTCTATTTTTAGTCTTTAGTTTTTTGTATTGTATTTGTCATTCTTTTTACTTGGATTTGGGCAGGCCTTTGGCCCCCGCTATCATTCCAATCTTTTTTTGCTGCGCTGTATTACTCCCCTTCAGAGGATTGCTGTGGCGCAGCAAAAAAAGGATTTTCCCTTCTATCGGTTTTGCAATACAAAATACATCAAAATAGCAGAGTGTCGCAAAAGTCACAATTGTCCCTTTAAAATTCAGGAAAAAGCCTACAGAAATATCCGCAGGCTTCTTTCCGCCAAGAGTCTTTCTATTCTCCGTCAATGCTTCTTTTCAAACTTTTTTCTTCTTGCAATAATATTACACTCTCTTTTATAAATATTATACCCTTCAACACTTATCATTAGCTGTTTCTTGAAAATATTATACCGCTCCGCTAAAATATTAGTTCATTCGGTACCCTTCACTAGTCATTCTCAATCAATATTATAACGTTCCGCTCAAATATTATACCATTCTGCTCTAAGCGATACTTATATCTTAAAAATATTATACTCCTCCTGCCAAATATTATGTCACTTCTCTTCAAAATCATATATCCCCAAAAAATACTGTATTTGTTCCTCCCATCTCCATGAATTATTTATCAAATTAAAGTGTATTCAATTTTTAATTATTAATTCTTAATTTTTAATTGAACTTGTATTCATCAGCACATTATCACATTAGCTAATTTGTATTCCATTGTCATTCGCATGTAAAAAGTAGGGGTGGAAACGTTTGCAGTTTGTCATTCATCACACATTAACGTGATAAAAATGTAAACCTTCATAATTTTGCACTATGCTAAATGCACAGGAAATATTAAAAACAGCGTATAGAGATGCGGAAGAAATATCTTTCGATCTGTTGTATAGCAA
>CANFLJ010000022.1 GCA_947447815.1 Chitinophagaceae bacterium
CAAATTTGGGGTTCGTCATTATCCGTTCTATAGCAATTATGCTATGAACCCATATTTTTAAATAATCATACATAGGGAGCTATATATTTGCAGTGGTAGAAATACAGACTTTGTGTTTCGGCTAAAATGAACGCATGAAAGGAGAGGTTAAACTCTCCTTTTGTGTTTATAGAATGTGGCGTTTAATCAGTTCGTGGATTGTTCCGTTAATGAACCGCTCCCGATCGTTGGGGTTCTCCTTATAGAACCGTCCAAAGTAGTAAACGGTTAACTGGTCGTTATCCTGTGAGAGATTGAACAAACACAATGACAATACTTTAATGCCTTTTAGGTTCTCATAATCATTACCGGAATACCACTGCAAAAAGTCGGTATCCTGTAATCCAGTGAAAAACTTATAACTGTCTTTGCCTTTGAACTTTTCTTTGCCTCTGATTATTCTTTTGGCGTTGCATTTAATTTGGTGCAATTGTGTCGGCTCTATCTTTAACTCATAGGGTAAACGCATTACAGGCGTTATTTCGGGCTGTCTTATTGTTTTTGTATAGTAACCAGTTTCGGGATTGTTGCGGTAAATTACAGCCTTATATGTCGGTATAAATGAACTTTTATAACACATGGCAATCCCTCCTATAATTCATTTTAGTGAGAGCTGCCTCAATGTCTGATTGTTTGTACAATACACGCGCTCCGAAACGGTAACCGATAACTAACGAACGTTTTGTGTATTCGTTCAAAGTAGGGAGGGAGACATTAAGAATGTCGGCGGTTTCCTTTCTCGTCAAATACTCTTTACTCTTTACAGGTTCGTGCTGTCTGTCTTTTGCCTCCTTAAAGGTAGGTGCTAATATTTCAGCAATAGCGGCTGCCAGCTCGTTAACTGGAAACATTAAACTTACATTGTTACTCATAATATTTGTTTTTATTATGAGTGCAAATAGGTTAAACTTCTTTGGGGGAAAATGGCGGGGATTCCCCTATTTTATTTACTCTATGTTTCCTTTATTCAATTTATACTTTTTTGCTAATAATTTAGCCTCTAAAATATTATCATGATTATTAAGAGGGTTATTTTTTTTCTCTTTATTGTAAATAGCTGACAAACATTTTCTTGCTGTTTCGGGGTGTATGTCTGTGAATGATGCTATTATTTTTCCGGCGTTTCCATAGTTGTTTGTATCGCCGTCTTTACATTGGTTTATAATTAAATCAACTATCCCTAATTCAAACAACCATGCAATTTTGGGTGCTGCTCCGTTAAACTCAATTTCGTTAATGGGTTCTTTATCTTCGATAGTTTCGGGTGCTAAATAATCTTTTAGAATATTTTCTAATTCAGTTTTTAATTCGTTTAAATAGTGAATAGTAATCTCATATTCGTATTTGTCATAATTAACTACTTCAAACAATTTTTCACCGTTTAAACTATATGTGTTTACCCTGTTTTTATATTGAAATTCAACTTCTACTTTTGCGCTCTCAATTTCATTAAAAATGAATTTTGAGAATATAAAAATTGAATTATTTTGAGAATTTGAAATACTATTAATTACTTCTTTAATTACATTTTTTTTAAGTGTTCCGTAATCAATTGTAATATATTCTTTGTAATGGGTGTTATCCTCTTTTTTTACAAAATTATAAGGGGTTATTTGTTTTAAACGGTAGATATATTCATCAAAATATTTAAACTCCATACTGCTAAAATTGAACGGTTATTTGTTAGTGTTAGGTTTCTGTAATTGCCTATACAGCCTTTAAATGGGTAACTGGTTTAAGTTCTCTTAATCTAATCTTTTCTTTGATACGGTTGGCGGTCTCTTTTTGGGTCTCTCTTATGTACTTATAAAAGGACTTTTCTGTAGTATGTCCGGTTATTGCCATAATCTCACTAACTTCTAAATCTCCAGCCTTATACTCATTAGTAGCAAAGGAGCGGCGGGCGGTGTGGCTGCTAATAAATTCGTATTTAGGTTTCTTAATTACAACCTTTTTGCCTCCTTTAATCTCGTTAATAGTGATCTCTGTTTTTAAGATGTCACACTCTTTGCAAACTTCATACAAATACTCATTATATTTTTGGTTACTGATAACGTGAAGTTTATTGTTATACTTATTCAATAGCTCGGTAACTTCTTTAACTAAAGGTATAACAACCGGATTGCCTGTTTTAGTTTGGGTTAATTCTATCATTCCGTCAATAATATTGCTCGGTGTAATCTTTGTAAGGTCGCTAAACCTCAATCCTGTATAACAACCAATAACAAACGTATCTCTTACTCTCTCATAACTCGGTTTCTTACTCAGATCCATTTTTTGCAGTTCCTTTATTTCGGGAATAGTTAAATAAACGGTGTCGCTCTTACTATGTATAGACTTAAATTTTCGGTGTGTAAAGGTTGTATTTGTAGTAATTCCGTCCTCTAATGCCTCTCTCATAAATACCTTTATGTTGGTTATTAGTTTCCCAATTGTGTTGGGTGCTAACTTCAAATCAATAGTGAGGTAATCAATAAATTTTTTGTAAAATGTAAGTGTGATGTTTTCAAAACTTAATTCGTAGCGGGTTTTTTTCTCAAAGTTTTCTAAATGCCTTTGTAGGTTCTCAAACTGGAATATTGTTTTTGCCGCTAAAGGTGTCCCTTTTCCTAAGTGGGTGCGCGTTCCGTTTTGCATACGGAATAAAAAGTTGTTGTAATATCCCCAAAAGGTACGTTCCTGTATTATTACCTTTTCTTCTTTAGTTGGTTTGGCTAAATACTTTCTCAATGCCTCTTTTAAAACTGTAGTTGGTATAGGGGTAATTACATCTTTGCCCTTATTCTTATTAATCCAGTCCGTTTCTATTTTGTCGGCATGATCGGCAATATTCTTTAACCAACGGTTATATTCTGAGTGGTTGGCAAACTTCTTTGTTTGTCTTACAGTTTGGGTTTCAGCGTTCCAATATTGGGGTTCTATCTTCTTATCAGTGTATATCTTCAGCTCGTTGCCTTGATACCTTACTTTACAATATATCCACGTCTCATAATCCCCTTTAGGGTTCTTAAGATAAAAATTAACTTTCATTTGACTAAAATTTGAACACTCCAAAAGTAATGGTTTTAATGCTGGGGGACGGTATTGGGGGACGGTTTTATTTAATCATTCTTACTTTTCCTTACTTTCTTTTAACATTTGCAAAATAAAGAACTCAATGTTTATAAGTGTTTTACTAAAATGGCATTAACATAAATTAAAAGGGTGCTATTCCTCCCCCTACAGCAACTTAAAAGCCTCGTCTTAAATTCTAAGTCGAGGCTTTTTTATGTATATTCGCTTTATGCAAATACTTTCTGCCAATTATGTTATCAGTTCTGCCGAGGTTACTCAATGTCCGAAACCTATTCTACCCGAGTTCGCATTTATTGGTAGAAGCAATGTAGGTAAGTCCTCGCTGATTAATCTTGTAACAGGAACTGTAGGACTTGCTAAAACTTCGGGCACGCCAGGTAAAACGCAATTAATTAATCACTTTAGAATAGAAAGTAGGAAATCGGATAAGAAACCTCGCGAAAAATGGTTCTTAGTCGATCTTCCAGGTTATGGTTTTGCTAAAGTTAGTCAGGATAATAGAAAGAAATGGGAGAAGATGATCGAAGACTATCTTAGAAAAAGAAAGAACCTGATTAATGTTTTCCTATTGGTAGATAGTAGGCATACCCCACAGAAAATTGATATTGATTTTGTTAATCAATTAGGCGAATGGCAAATACCCTTTGTAATTGTATTTACAAAAATTGATAAGGAAAAACCAGGTGTTGTAAAAAGAAATGTAGAAGCATTTCTGGCTACATTAGCAGAAACCTGGGAAACACCCCCAAGACACTTTCAATCTAGTGCTGAAAAGAAAGTTGGGCGTGATGAAATATTGAATTATATAGAAGAATGCAATCTGGAAGTGGCAGGAGTGGACTTTCAGAATAGTTAATAGTGGTTATTATAAAGAACAATACTTCAATTAGTATGTTTATTCAGTAATCTGAAAGGATTACTAATTTGTTGCTTTATTAAAATTGGTTTTATGTAAACTAATATGAAGTAATATTTTCGTACTGTATTATTAAATATAAATAAGGATAAACGCGTTAAGCAATAATGATGTTTTTGTCCTTTTATTTATTAAAAAATTATCAATGATGTTATCCCAAAATAAACGGTTAGAAGTAATGCAATTTCTTGCAAAAGATATAGATAGCATTATTGAAAGCTACTTAAATAATATAGATACTAACTGGCAGCCAGCTGATTTACTTCCAGAAAGTTCTGCTCCAGAATTTTTAGAAGAGATAAAAGAACTAAGGGCATCTTGTAAAGAACTTCCATATGATTACCTAGCAGTTTTGGTGGGCGATATTATTACAGAAGAAGCTTTGCCTACTTATGAATCCTGGCTGATGGATATAGAAGGAATCAGTAAATCGGAGCCACAAGGATGGAGTAAGTGGATTAGAATGTGGACAGCTGAAGAAAACAGACATGGTGATCTTTTAAATAAGTATGTTTATTTATCTGGTAGAGTAAACATGAAACAAATGGAGATTAGTACACAACACCTTATTGCCGACGGAATGGAAATTGGTTGTGGTACAGATCCTTACAGAAATTTTGTTTATACCTCTTTTCAGGAAACTGCTACCAATATTTCCCACAGAAGAACGGCTACGCTTTCTAAGAAATATGGCAATGTTCAACTGTCTAAAATTTGTGGAGTGATAGCAGCAGATGAAGCACGTCATGCAAAAGCTTATAAAAGTTTTGTTAGTAGGATTTTCGAAATAGATCCGAGTGAAATGATGATTGCATTTGAAGATATGATGCGCAAAAAAATATCTATGCCTGCTCACTTCCTTCGTCAGCAAGGAGAAAAGATAGGAGAAACATGGGCTCATTTTTCTGATGCTGCACAAAGATTAGGAGTGTATACTTCATTAGATTATACCGAAATATTATCAGGATTAATTACAGAATGGGATATTGCTAATATTGGAGGTCTAACCCCTGCTGCGGAAAAAGGAAGAGACTATTTAATGAACTTGCCTGATAGATTTCTAAAAATAGCGCAACGTACCGGTATTAAGGCTCCCCTTGAATATGAATTTAACTGGATTACCAGATAATGAATAATATTTGAAAAGCATATAATTAAATTAGAATTATTAAGTTCTAATGAATGCCAAGTATTATTTGAATAACTTATATATTATTGTACTTTAAAATACATTTTTATGAGTGAAATTACAGATACTGTATCCGAAACTATTGAATCTGCAGGCAACACCAGAATTAATGCATTGGTTGCTATATTCGTCTCTATAACTGCCACCTTCATGGCATTGTGCAATATCAAAGATGGTAATATTTGTCAGGCTATGCAACAGGCACAGGCAAGTAGTTTGGACGAGTGGTCCTACTATCAGGCCAAGAGTACTAAACAAACTATTATGGAAAATAATCTGGAAATGCTTCAGATACAAAAACTTCCAGGAACAGAACCAGTTATCAAAAAGTTTCAAGATCAGATTAAGCGCTACGATAAAGAAAAAGCAGCCATAAAAAAGCAAGCAGAAGATGATCAGCAGTTATACAATGATTTAAACGTTTTTGATGATCAGTTTGATATGACAGAAGCGTTCTTGTCAATAGCTATTGCATTGTTTGGTGTAACAGCATTAACCCAGAAAAAATGGTTGCTGTACTTTGCGGGTAGTTTAAGTTTATTAGGAATAATAATGGGTCTTACTGCATTTCTTAAAATTAGCCTTCATTCCGACTTCATATCAAAAATATTGGGTTAAGACTTTCGTCATAACCCAATACGATATTATAATTTTAATAGAACAGTCTAGTTCTTAATAAAGGCCGCTGTGTAATTACTGCCGTCAGCTTTCTGTAACTTGATAAAGTAGTTGCCATTAGATAGATTCATAACTGGAATAATCAGACTTCCAGAGCATTCATTCATGTTTTGTTGATATACTACCTTGCCTTCTGTATTCAAAACAATAAGCGATGCACTTTGTGTAAATGAATCTATATGAATCATCAATTTATTTTTAGCAGGGTTAGGATAAACAGTCATTTCTGATCTCTTAGGAGGATGAACAGAAACTACTTTTGAATACTTTACAGAACCATCTTTGAAATAAGAAGCAATACGATAGTATACAACTCCTGCATTCAAATAATTAATAATTTTATTATCTGTATAATAGTAATTTACAGTCCCTTCATTATTATATAAATTCACTTTACTACAGGAAGAGAAAGTTTCACCATTTCCAGAAAACTGAACTTCAAAATTATCAATATCATCACCAGACTGATTAACTGTCCAGTTTAATAATGTGTTGTTCTGCTTATTAAGGGATGCTGTAAAATTGATAAACTCTAAAGGAACTCCTTGTTGTTTTGTTGCAAGCCAGATGGTAGCATTCATGATTAATCTTTGATGATTACCAGCAGCATCTGTGAAGTAGCCATTATACAAAGTTGTATTCGGATTTCCCGTACCGTCATCAAAAGGAGAGCTGTCCGACATCGCAACTACTTTACCTTTTCCATAACGGGCATAAGCACACAATACGTTTGTGTTGCCGCTGGTACCTGTTTTAAAAACCACACCCTTTACAGTTGGGTTAGCACTAGGGGTAAGGGTCATTGTTGCACCTGCACTCCACATTACTTTTGAAACATTTCCTTTAGGGCCATGTAATAAAGAATCTGTCGCCGAATTAAGTATGTTGCTGAATGTTCCTGAAACACTATTGGAATCTATCGCAATGCCAAAAGGATTCTTTTGAACAGTATTGTTATTAAACAAATCATTCCAGATCATTGGAGAATCCCAGCCATCATTATTTCTGTCAGAATTAGCATGGTCTGATATTATATATAATCCACCGCCGTTTTTTACAAAGTTCACAATAGCATTTGCTTCTGCGGTATCAAATTTTATATTAGGTTCATCTACTACAAAAATATTGTACTTAGATAAGTCTTGTGTATTACTCGATTTACCATAAGTTATCTTGCCGGTTACGGGAGGTAGTGTTTCTACGTAGTATCCTTTTTTTACACAATCAACAGCCCAGGCAGATAAAGCTCCAGTCCAGTATGTTTCTGTATCACTAGCTGTAATTAGTGATTGCGAAGGACTTGGAATTGCTACAGGATTTGATTGTCTTGTATTACCTGTACTAACATATGGCAAACCGGTAGAACTGCTATATGCTAAATTGTAATTCTTTGCATCTATCACCCAATCCGCATTACCAGCTGTTTCGGCTTTAGTAGCATCAAATAATATTTTAACCTGAGCATTTATTCTAAAAGTTGAAAATAATATAATGAAAACAATAAAAGTAAAAACCTTATTCATAATAAACATTTAATCTGGCAAACTAAAAATCATTCAAGCAGTATGATGAAAATAGTATCTAAAGTGCTGCTTAGCGTACAAAACTATAGTTTGTATTGTTATAATTACACTGTTTATACAATCTTTAATGAAGTATTAGCAGTTATTAATATGGTTTATTTTCTAGTTTAAATTAACTTAAATATTGAGAAAATATATTTTTCAATCATCAATATAGTACACCTTTGCAACTTAGTTAATATTAATGCCTGTTTATTTGAATTCAATATTGCAAAGTAGCAATTATTTATAAATAGAATCTTTACTATTAAGTAGCCATTTAGATGGCTTTATGAAGAAATATTAAATAGAATGATAAATTATTTAAGCGTTTTGTATTAAAGTAATTTTTCATTTGTGAAATTTCATTTGTTTTTAAATGATACCAAGAGTTAAACTGCTAAGTATAATTTTAAGCTTAATAATTATCAATGTTCAATTGCATGCTCAAAGCGCAACTTTCATTGCATTAGATAATGCAGGTAATTTATATGAAGTAAATACTGGTACGTGCAAAAGCACAAAACTTACCTTATGTACTAATTTTACAGGTAATCCTCTGTCTATTGCTATGGATGGGTCAACTTTATATATAGTAGATAATAAAGGTTGGTTATACAAAAATACTTTAACCGCAACTGGTACTATTGGTTCCTGTACCAAATTGGGACAATTTAATAGCAAAAGTGGAGCTATATACGGTTTAACTGTAGGTGCTGGCGGTAAAGTGTATGCTGCTAGTGGTAGTTTAATAGAAACGTATACTCCAAAAACTCCTACTACAGGCACTTTTGCGTCTTTAGGTTCTATTCCATCTACATGGACAATTGGCGGTGATTTACTTTTTTATAAAGGCGAACTCTACGAAGCGGTTAATGTTGGTGGAAGCACAACTAATAATGCGCTGATTAAAGTAGATACACTCAAACCCGCTAAAAGTTCATTATATATGACTTTCAATGCTGGGGTAAAAGTATTTGGATTCGCAAGTGTTACCGTTCCTTGTGCTAATAATCAGGCTTATGCCGTTAGTACTGGTACTAATTCTACCGAAATATTTGCTGTTGATATGACCAATAAGTCACAATCTACAACTGCCACATGTACATTGAACTATCTTGTAAATGATGCTGCCAGTATAGCAGAAACACAATCTGCTACACCACCATCATCGCCTACAATAGTCTCTCCTGTCAACTTTTGTCAGAATGATCCCGTTACACCACTTTCCGCTACTACAAATTCTACGCTCGATACTTTAAGATGGTACACTTCCTCTGTGGGCGGCGTTAGTACCGGATCACCTGTACCTACTGTTTCCTCTTCTACTTTGGGAACAGTTAAATATTATGTAAGCAACTTTGATACTGCTACTAAATGTGAAAGTTCAAGAGACTCTATTATTGTTTCTGTTAATCCTTACCCTGCTGTTCCTGCTATTTCGTTTATAGGGTCAGATACCATCTGTGTAGGGAGTTCTATTTTGCTTACAAGTAGTGCTTCTTCTGGCAATCAATGGTATTTTAATAATGCTATTATCAGCGGAGCTAATACAATTACAAATTCTGTAAATACTGCAGGTAATTACACCGTTAAAACTATTACAACTGCAGGTTGTAGCAAAACTTCAACTCCTACTACTATTACATTAACTAATGCAAGTATTTCTTATCTGGGTAGTCCATTTTGTCCTTCAGGTACAAAGGCTGTTACTCTTACTGGCGACATTGGTGGTAAGTTTTCTGTTGCTCCATTAGGGTTGATTATTGATTCTATCACCGGAACATTAAGTTTATCATTAAGTAAGTCAGGAACTTACACCGTTTCGTATACAGTAGGCCCATCAGCTTGTATTTTTACTACTACTGTTACTATTCAGGCTCAGGCTGCAGGCATTAGTTATGCTAAGTCTTCTTTTTGCAAATCAGCAACATCACAACCAGTTATTTTCTCTCCAGGGTCAGTTACAAATGGTACTTTTTCAGCATCACCTTCAGGGCTTTCTATAAACACTGTTGGTACAATTGATCCGTCTACAAGTTCTATAGGCAGTTATCAGGTTACCTATACCTATGGTACAGCGGGAGTAGGATGTGGCATCATGACTACTACCGATTCAGTTACAATTACAGACGTTCCAACAGTGCCCATTATTACAGGACTTAATAAACTTTGTACGGGTGCGGGCACTACATTGATTAATACTTCCACTGGTGGGTTGTGGAGTAGTAGTAATACTGCATTAGCAACAGTAATATCCACAACAGGTGCTGTAACTGCTGTTGCTCAAGGAACTGTAAATATCATTTATAGTGTTACAAATGCATGTGGAACGGCTACGCAGTCTATGGCAATTACTATTACAAATGGTCCCGTTACACCGCCTATTACAGGGGGTAATGCAGTTTGTATAGGGAGTACTATAGCATTGTCTAATACTACTGCAGGGGGTACATGGTCTTCCAGCAATCTGTCTGTTGCTGCTGTCAATAATAATGGAGTAGTTAAGGGTATTGTTGCAGGTAGTATTATGATTACTTATTCGGTAACTACTACTTGTGGTATAGATAATAAAACCCAAGCTGTTACTGTTAATTCGCCATCTGTTTCTACAACAGCAATTAGTATTTGTCCAACTTCTTTACCATATATTTGGAATGGGATTAGTTATGTTGCTGCAGGTACTTATTTAGAACATCTTACCAATGCTCTTGGTTGTGATAGTGCAGCTTCTTTGATATTGTCTTTAAAAGCACCAACTACTTCGTCTACCACTATAAGCATATGTTCGGCTGCATTACCGTATTCATGGAATGGAAACAGTTATGCTGTTGCAGGTACTTATTTAGTACATCTTATCAATGCTGCTGGTTGTGATAGTGCTTCTACTTTAAATTTATCATTAAAATTGCCAACGGTTTCATCTACCTCTGTTAATATTTGTCAAGCTGCTTTGCCTTATTCATGGAATGGAAACAGTTATGCTGTTGCAGGTACTTATACTATACATCTTACCAATGCCGCAGGATGCGATAGCACAGCTACATTGATATTATCAGTAAATGCACCTTCAGTTTCATCTACTGCAATTTCAATCTGTCAATCTTCATTACCATATTCATGGAATGGTAATAGTTATAATGTTGCTGGCAATTATACAGTTCATCTTACTAGTTCTGTTGGATGTGATAGTGCTGCTACTTTAATCTTGTCTGTTAATAATACAACTATATCTAATACTGCTGTAAATATTTGTCAATCTGCATTACCTTATTCATGGAATGGAAATACGTATGCTGTAGCTGGTAATTATACAGTCCATCTTACCAATGCTTTAGGTTGTGATAGTGCAGCTACTCTGGTCTTATCTTTAATTACACCTTCTACTTCTTCCACTTCTGTAAATATTTGTAAGTCTTCATTGCCATATTCATGGAATGGAAATACATACAATACTGCTGGAACGTATATTGTTCATTTGATTAATTATGGTGGATGCGATAGCGCTGCTAGCTTGGTTCTTACTATTTCTGTCCCTCCAACTAATTATGCTATAAAAGGTAGGAACAAGTTGTGTACTTCCGATTTTACACTCTTTACCAATTCTAATGCCAATGGTACCTGGAGTAGTTCCAATACTGCTCTTGCAACTATTGATCAATTAGGGTATGTAAAAGCTATAACCACAGGTGTTGATACTATTACTTATACTGTATCAAATTTCTGCGGTACCGTTATTGATACTTTCCCAGTTATCATATATCCTACACCTATATCAACTTTTATAACTAATCCATTAATTCCAGATGTTTGCTTAGGTAATCCTGTTTTATTTAGTGATAATACAACCGGTAGCACTGTGGTAAAATCAATTTGGTATTTGGGAGATAATACAGTCGATACCAGTTATTCGCTTTCCTATACTTATCCATATGCAACTACCTATAATGTTACTCATAGAATTATCGATCAGAACGGTTGTATCAGTAGTCCTTCCGGCATCTTAGTAAATGTTCAGAATTTACCAATTGTAAATAACGGAGCTACCGAATATGTTTTACAATATGATTCTGTTACATTCAATCCACAAGTTTTAGGAATAGACAATAATTATAGTGTTACCTGGTATCCAGATATTTATTTGAATAACAATTTTATGCTGAACCCTGTTTGTACTCCTCAAAATGATATTACTTATACACTTACAGTAAAGAATGTTATTGGTTGTTCTGCCTCCGATACCTTGCATGTTGTAGTCTTGAAATCTAACTCAATTCCAAATGTATTTTCTCCAAATGGAGATGGTACACATGATTTCTGGGATATAAAAGAATTATACAAATTCCCTTCTGTCATTTTGAAAGTGTTTGATAGAAATGGTCATGTAATATATTCTTGCAACGATAAATTCAAACCTTGGGACGGAAAGTACAA
>CANFLJ010000023.1 GCA_947447815.1 Chitinophagaceae bacterium
AGCTGCTACTAAATCAAATATGCGAATAGCCATATTTGCTTCATTTTTAATATTAAATATTCTCAGCCTTTACTATCCTGTATTTACCTTAGTGGCTATGGCCACCGCTCTTGGTTGGTTTGCTTATTTATTAAAAGATCACGTTCCGGTAATTAATAAAGAAGAAAGTAATTATAGCCGCGAATTCTGGATGTTTATTGCTTCCATGATTTTCTTTCTGGCAGGAATAATAATCATTGCCAAAACTTCTGTTCCTATTTATAATAAGATATTCAATCAGAATATTGCACCACCCGAAGATAGAGAGTTTGAATATAACAGGGTACAGGTGTTTATAGCTATTGTCATTGGAATACTTACTGCAGTTACCCAATACCTCAAGTACAAGATGACTGATGATATGTATTTTGGTAGAAAAATATTTCGTTCTACCGTGCTATCAGTTTGTATCGCTGCCTTTATCAGTATCAGGGGTAATATCAGTTACGATAGACAAGGAATGGGCTTTCTGATAGCGATTCATGTGGCCATTTTTGCTGCAGTGTATGCTATTGTTGCTAACGCAAATTATATCGTTAAGGTTTTAAAGGGAAACATGAAACTGGCAGGAGCCTCTCTTTCTCATATAGGCTTTGGTATGGTCTTGTTGGGCATTTTAATATCTTCTTCTAAAAAGACTATTCTAAGTAACAACGTTACAGGTATTGCAGTCTTCCAGAAAAGCAAAATGGAAGACCCTGCCGAGAATATTACTCTTTTCAAAGGTATTCCTACCGATATGGGTAAGTACATAGTGACCTATGCTAATGATACTTTTAATAACTACGAAAGAAAGAGATTCTTTAAAATTGACTTTAAAAGTAAATACAGTAAAGAAACATTTTCTGTTTATCCAGATATAGCTAAAAACAACAAGGGAATGGAAGGCTTTGCCGCTAATCCCGATTCCAAGCATTATTTAACTAAAGATGTATTTGTTTATATTTCTGCTTTTGAAGAAAATAAGAAGGACGATACGGCTACATTCCGAAATAATGCAATGAAAGTAGGTGATACTACATTCTATAGCAATGGTATGCTGGTGTTGAACAGTATTAAACTAAATCCTACTGATATCCCTTCAAGAATCAGATTAAAGGATACCACTTTAATTCTGGATATGACTGTCATAACCAAAGATGGCAGAAAATTCCCTGCTTATCCTGGTATAACATTGCATAATAATACGATGGATCAATTGACAGATACCGTGATTGCTCAAAACCTGGTATTGAAGTTCAATAAAATGGTCGATCCTAAAGAAGGTAAAATAGAAGTGGGCGTAAAAGAAAGCAAAGCGTTGACCAACTTGGTTACCTTAAAAGTGATAGAATTTCCAATGATCAATCTCTTGTGGTTAGGAGTAATTGTTATGGTCTTGGGTATGATATTCGCCGTAATCCAAAGACTAAAAATAGATAAACGCACTTATAAGTAAGTCCAGTGGTTTATTACTGAAAATGGAATAATGTATTCTGCATTTCATTATCAAATTATCATATTATCAAATTGTCACATTAGTATTTAACGCCTCATTAAGGTTACATTTAAGCTTTATTTGTATCAATCCTAACGAACATTTATATTCGTGGTAATGATGGTTAATAAACATACTTTTATTTACTGCTTCATACTCCTTGTTGGTCTATTCATTAGCCATAATGCCATAGCCCAACATAGTCAGTACGATACCATTAAAGTACAAGCCATTATCACCGCCGAAGGAGATACTATTCCTTATGCATCTTTGCCGCATCTTTGGTTATATAGTCACATGTCTCGCGAAGCCCGAAAAAGGAGGGAGGCCTGGACCCGATTGCGCAATGCAGTTTATGTTACGTATCCTTATGCTATTTCAGCATCCCGGATCATCAATGATATCAATGCAAAACTGGTAGGGGTTACAGACAAAAAGAAAAGAAAAGCAATCATTCATACCAGAGAAAAAGAATTAAAGAAAGAATTTGCTGACCGACTTACGCAACTATCTACCTATCAGGGCAAGGTGTTAATGAAACTTATCTATCGCGAAACGGGCAATAACTGTTATGAAATTATTGAAGAATACAAAGGCTGGTTTACTGCTGCTTTCTGGCAAACAGTAGCAAGGGTGTTTGGTAATAATCTAAAACAGGATTACGACCCACTTGGCGAAGACCAGGAAATGGAAACCATTGTAAAAGAAGTAGCCAAGATGTATAAATAAGTGTGCTTAAAATATCCACTAAGCACTCTTAAAACAATCAAACAGCTTGCATCTTATACCAACAGACTTAATAAAATGGGGAGAATAGTAATTGTAAATCCTCGGGTTTTATTCCCCTCTCTTTCGGTCAACTGTAAGGACACAAGTTAATTTGTAACGTAATCGTCTAAAATTCGCTTAATCACCCGTTCATACACAAGCCACATCAGTCGGTCCGGTTTTGGCGTGAGCCAAAATGTTGAGATCACCGAAGGTGACGAGACAAGGGGCGGGTGCAGTGGTGGTGTATGAACAAAAGCCAGCCGGCTATGAGGCAAGCTCTCGAATGCCTGTTTTCAATAACAATTCAGGACATTTTAGTAAATTACAGAATAAATTTTAAGAGTTATTTTTCTTAAACGATGTGCCCTAACAGTAGTTTTGGAGGGTTGGGGTGGCAGAATTCCCTGCTGACCCTAACGCAATTACATAAGAAAGTTATTAAGTCCCCTAAGTCCCAATAGTCCCTTGTATTCAATAATTACCTCCAACTCGCCACAGTTTGCAATATATCAATCTATAGATGCTCCTTTTTGATAACAGTTGGGTAGATTTTAAGTACAGTACCGGAAAAATCGACTATAGTTGCTATTCCATCATTGATAGTTGAAGAGATATTGATTACAGTTGCACTAAAATCTATCACAGTTGGGCAGATTTCAATTACAGTTGCTTGTTTTTGGTAACAGATGGCAAGAAATCGTCAACAGTTGAGCTCTTTTTTCAACTAGTTGACCATAAATCCATATTAGTTGGTCATATATCGATAATAGATGACCGAAAATCAATGGTAGTTGATCGAATATCGATAATAGATGACCCGAAATTTATAATAGATGCCAATATATCAACAGTAGTTGCCGTCTGACACTAATAGTTCAGCATATATTCAAAGTAGATTGCTCCAAATCAATAGTAATTGGTTTTAAATGGAATTACTTCCTTCTATCAATTGCAAAGAGTCTTCCCTTATCTATAACAAACACAGTTCAAATCAAAAGGGTTATACCAATTTTCCGAATAAAGTGCCAATAAAATTCTTTTAAAACGCTAAAATTTTAAAGTGTTTTGTGCTTATTATTTATATGATAATGTTAGGGTAATATATTAATGAGCTTATATCCGCTTAATCACCCGTTCATACACAAGCCACATCAGTCGGTCCGGTTTTGGCGTGAGCCAAAATGTTGAGCCCACTTTAGTGGGAGAGACAAGGAGCGGGTGCAGTGGTGGTGTATGAACAGAGCCTGTCGGCTATGAGACAAAATCTTAAATGAAGTGACCTTTCAAAAAAAGTTTTAGCTTATACAAATCGGCTCATTATTAGGTTAATTGGTATTATTTATAAGCTTAACCATCATTTTAATGGTTAGTTTCATGTTCCAATCGTTTCCCATCGTATCCCGACCGTTTCATAAGGTGCGCCGATGCTTTCAAATCGTATCCCGATGTTTTCCCACCGCATTCCGATCGTTTGATAAGGTGCGCCGATGTTTTCCCATCATATCCCGAATGTTGCACATCGTATCCCGATGTTTTCGTATCATATCAAGAGCGTTTCAGATAATATCCCGAGCGTTTCAAGGCGAGTTCCGTCTCTTTCCTGTTATGTTCCGACGATACTTTACTAGCGCAGGTCTCTGACCTGTGCTACTTGTTACTTATTCATAAATTTAGATATATATAAATTTATACTTGATAATCAATGTATTTATATTGTCAGTTAATACAAACTATTTTCCTACATAAACTTACCTGTTACACTCCCCTTTGCCTTCTTCAGATCGGTAGGAGTACCGGCAAATACCAGTTCGCCTCCACCAATTCCGGCCTCCGGACCAAGGTCTATTACCCAGTCTGCATTTCGAATTACGTCGGTATTATGCTCTATAACAATCAAAGTATGCCCCTGATTGACCAGTGCATTGAAAGAATTGAGCAGCTTTTGTATATCATGAAAGTGCAATCCGGTGGTTGGTTCATCAAAGATGAAGAGGATATGGGAGTTGCTTTTGCTCTTTCCCAGGAAGGAGGCCAGCTTCACTCTTTGCGCCTCGCCACCCGATAGGGTATCGCTGCTCTGTCCCAGTTTTATGTATCCCAACCCTACTTCCTGCAGTGGGAGTATAGCATTGTAAACGTTCTTTTCGTCCTTGAAGAAGGTTAGTGCGTCATCCACACTTAGTTCCAGTATATCGTGAATACTCTTTTGCAGGTAGGTTACTTCCAGCACGTCATCCTTAAATCTTTTGCCTCCACATACCTCGCAGGTAAGGTGTACATCTGCCAGAAACTGCATCTCTACCACTTGTTCTCCTTCTCCCTTGCAGGCATCACATCGGCCACCATCTACGTTGAAACTGAAGTGCTTAGGTAAATAGCCTCTTATTTTAGCCAAAGGTTGTGAGGCGTACAGATCTCTAATGCCATCGTAAGCTTTGATATAGGTAACGGGATTGCTTCGGGAAGACTTACCAATAGGGTTCTGGTCTATCATCTCTATCTGATCGATGATAGCGGTATCGCCACTGATGGCCTTGTGCAACCCGGTTTTGTCGGCCGCTTCGCCTTTCAGCTTCATCATAGCAGGGTAGAGAATCTGTTTTACCAGGGTGGTTTTACCACTACCGCTCACCCCACTTACTACGGTCATGATGTTTAGCGGGAACTCTACGGTGATGTTTTTCAGATTATTCTGTCTTGCACCCTCTACTATTATCTTCCTGCTCCATGCACGTACCTTGTGCTGGTCTATCTTCAGCTCTCCTTTAAGGTATTTACCTGTAAGACTATTTTTATTGGCAATCAACGACTTATAATCTCCTGATGCAATTACTTCTCCACCAAGGTGCGATGCCAGCGGCCCCATGTCTATTATGTGATCGGCCTCGCGCATCATCAGCTCGTCGTGTTCTACCACCACGACTGTATTGCCCAAATCCCGAAGCTCTTTGAGTACTTTAATCAGGTTTTCGGTATCTCTGTTGTGCAATCCAATGGATGGTTCGTCCAGTATATAGAGGGAATTAGTCAGGTTGCTACCCAGACTACGGGTAAGCTGTATCCGCTGACTCTCTCCACCACTGAGCGTGTTGGCCAGTCGATTGAGGGTTAAGTAACCCAAACCTACCTGAATTATCACTTTTAGGCGTTGTTCTATCTCAGTCAGTATTCTAACGGTTACTTTCTGTTCGTATTCGGTTAATACAAGATCATTCAGCCATTGGTAAAGATCGTTGATAGGCATCATGCTCAGCTCGCCGATATGCTTGTCTTTTATTTTAATATATAAAGCCTCTCTTCTTAATCTATATCCTTGACAATCAGTACAATTTGTTTTTCCTCTATACCTGCTCTGCATTACCCTGTATTGTACCTTGTAAAGGTTTTGTTCTACTTCTTTAAAGAAGTCGTCGATGCCCTCGGAGTATCTGTCGCCCTTCCATAGTAGCTGGTACTGTTCGGGACTAAGATCGATAATGGGCTTGTGGATAGGGAAGCCATTTTTGGCGGAGGCCTTGATGAAATGATCTTTCCATAATCCCATCTTTTCTCCTTTCCATGGGGCTACTGCACCCTCAAATACGCTTAAAAGCTTGTTGGGAATCACCAGGTCTTCGTCTATACCCAGCGTTTGACTGAATCCCTCGCAGGTAGGACAGGCTCCAAAAGGATTGTTGAAAGAGAATAAGTTAGGAACGGGCTCCTCGAAAGTGATGCCGTCCAGTTCAAACTTGTTGCTGAACAGGTGTTCTTTGCCTTCTACATCTACATGAACGATACCATCACCCTCAAAAAAGGCGGTCCCAATGGAGTCGGATAGGCGGTGAATATCTTCCTCTTCCATCTCCTTGGTAACGATTCTATCAATTAAAACAAAAGAAGTATTCTTTTTTGTATCTGATTGATTATCAGTTGATATTAATTTACTTAGTTCTTTATCAGAAAGCTCCAGCAATTCTTCAATTCTCTTTAGGGTGATACTGTTTTCCTTCTTCTTTTCGGAAATAGCGATCCTGCTAAAGCCCTTTTGCATCAGGATATTCAGTTCCTCTTTCAGATTCCTGTGTGCATGATGCTTGATGGTAACCAGTATCATTACCTTCTTGCCATCGGGTAAAGACTGTATGAATTTGATTACATCATCCACATCTTGCTTTATTACTTCCTGTCCGCTAATTGGTGAGATGGTCTTACCTATCTTAGCATAGAGGAGACGGAGGTATTCGTATATTTCCGTCATACTTCCTACTGTGCTTCTTGGAGTTCGGGTGATTACTTTCTGTTCTATAGCAATTGCCGGACATAACCCCTTGATAAAGTCGACATCGGGTTTTACCATACGGGCCATAAACTGACGGGCATAAGCACTTAAACTTTCTGCATATCTCCTCTGACCCTCAGCAAATAAGGTATCGATGGTAAGGGATGATTTTCCACTACCACTCACCCCAGTAACTACTATTAGTTTATTACGAGGAAAATCGACAGTTACATTCTTTAAATTATGGGTTCTGGCACCCTGAATGTGAATATTCTGCTGCAGGTTTGAAGCTGCTACTTTATTTATATCAACTATTTCTTGTTTCAACATCGCAACAAATTAAACAATTTACTCTGAATTACTTAAAGAAAAATACCAAAACATGTGAATATAGTAGTATGTTGTAAATACTTTTGAACAATGTGGGGTAAATTTTCCCTACGAATGTAAACAACTCTATTTTCGGTACGCAATTCAAACAAATGGTTTGGACTAATGTTTGAATGCTTACCCAACTTCCTATCCTTTTTTTAGCTAATTGAAAAAAAACACACAGGCTATGAGAGCACTATTGAATGCTAATGACAATGAATTAATTAAGCTATTCAAAAGCGGTAACGATTTCGCTTTGGAAGCATTGGTTAACAAGTACAAGGATAGAATATTTTCTAGCCTTTACTATCTATCAAAAGATAGGGAACTTGCCGAGGATTTATTCCAGGAAGTCTTTATTAAGATTATTGACACTATAAGAAGTGATCGATATAATGAAGAGGGGAAGTTTCTTCCCTGGGCTTTGCGTATAGCCCATAATCTTTATATCGACTATTTCAGAAAATATAGTAAGCATAGAATTATCAACTGTGGCGATAATACCCAGTTTGAAAATGTAACACCGCTTACTCCAGGTTCGGATAGTAAGATGATTAAAATGCAGACTTACGAGAAACTGAATAAGATGCTGGACAAACTAACGGAAGAACAAAGAGAGGTGGTGGTACTAAGACATTTTGGAGAACTTAGTTTCAAAGAAATAGCTGAACTAACAAAGACGAGTCTGAACACTTGTCTGGGAAGAATGCGCTATGCTTTGATCAACCTTAGAAAGGAAATGGTGGAACACAATATCACCTTATAATATAATTTAAGCTCAACTACTGTGTATATAAAGGCTTCGTATAACAACGAAGCCTTTTTGTTTAAGTAACAAATATTAAATGATATGAGTGAACAAAAAAATAACCCCTTGCATGGCATCACACTGGAACAGATACTAGTGTATATGGTAGAAAATCATGGATGGGACTATCTTGGCGAACAAGTGAACATCAATTGTTTTAAAGCTAATCCCAGTATAAAGTCCAGTTTAACCTTTTTACGTAAAACGCCTTGGGCAAGAGCTAAGGTGGAAAGTCTTTATTTATATCTTAAGCGAAAAGATGCTAAAGAGGTAAAGGGGATTATAAAGGGGGAGTGAGCAAGGCACAAAGGCAACAAGGTACATAGGCACAAAGAAATACAAGGCAATAGGCAAGGAGGCAATAGGCAAAGAGGAATACAAGTTGCAGGTTACTAGTTACCGGTAACTTGCAACTAGTAACTAGTTACCTGCAATCATTAAGTTTCACCTTCATATAGTTTTACTTCGGCTATGGCGCTTATATGATATCTAAGACCAGTTTTTACATCTATACATTCATATCTTTTGCGTCTCAGGTTTCCTCTCTTAAAAACTCTGCCGTCTTTAGTAATAAACAGTTGACCATCCTGCAAGTCCTCTACATGCAGCACATCTAATTTAATATGCGTATTATATTTTCTAAGAATTTTAATCAGTTCCGATTCTCCTGCTGTAGTTGCAGCCGGATTTCTGATGGTCTTTTGTAATGCCGTTTCAATATCAGTAGGGAAACACTTCAGCTCTACAAACTCCTTAAGGATCAAACCATAATTCGTTTTCCATTCTATGCCATGTGCAGCTACTTTATTCTTGTATTGTTCATAAGTAAGCAAGTGAGCAAGCTCGTGTAGGAGCGTAAGTATAAATTCGTATTTATTCAGGTTGCCGTTTACGGTAATGATATGATTGCCGTACATTCCTTTGTGTCGGTAATCGCCCAGCACCGTTGCCCTTTGTCGGGTAATCTTCAGGTGTACCTTATAATGGTTTAATATTTTTAGTACTGGATGAAAAGTGCCGTCAGGAACATACTCTGCCAGCTTTTGCATTGGATGCTCACTTGTTGCCATTATTATCATTCATCTTTAAAGCAGTTCTTACTTCCAGTGCTGTGTAAACAATGTACATGAACATTACTATGAATAATGTATAGGTAACATTGGCAGATTTCTTTAAGAATAAATAGATGAAAGCCGCTGTAGCCAGTACAAACAGTTTTAAAAGGGTAGCGCCCATTACGCTTCTTACCATGGCATTGGCATTCTTTTGCTGAATTGCTTTTCCGTGCATGGCCAGGCTTAATACACTGAGCACAAACAATAAACAATTGCTGACAAAAATGGCAATTAAGTCCACTTTAGTAGAAACAAAGTAAGAATGAGAATATATTATAAAGGCATCTATTACGATGAAAAGCAAGAATAAAGGAAGAATTACTTTAGACAGATTTTTTGTGTACATAGTTATTTTTTAGACGAAGTGTCTTTAATCAATTTGGTCAAAATTACAACCAATACTATTAATGGCAATATCCATATTAATAAAGGTGTGGAAAACCCCAGCTTTTTATCTATCCAGAAGCCAAAATACAGGGAGGCTGCCAGACTAACGGCTAGCTGTGTACCCAATCCGGCATACTGTAGTAAGAGGTTCTTGTTATCTTTATTTTCCTTCATTATTAATTACAAAATTAATAGTGAAGTGGATTGATAGAAATTATAACAGGAAATAACTTTATTACCGGTAAGATAAATATTCGTTAATCGAGCTTGAAATCCGCCTATAATTTGTGGTACTAAGCTATTATTTTATAAGACGTACTTATATTCGCAGCGGCTGAAAACTAAAAGCTAAACAGTGGGTGTATGACAAAAACAGTTAAAATATTCTGGAAAGTATTCTTTATCGGGCTAGGTTCGTTTATTCTGTTTCTATTACTATGTAACTGGGGCGCATTTGGTAAAATGCCATCCATAGAAGATATTCAGAATCCTACGGCCTCATTATCCAGTCAGGTATATGCTCAGGATGGAACTTTGATGGGTAAATATTATCTGGAAGATCGTATCAATGTTGCTTACAAAGATATCAGTCCATTTGTGGTGCAGGCGCTGGTAGCTACCGAGGATAAAAGATTTTATATTCATAGTGGAATAGACGCTAAATCGATTTTCAGGGCAATCAAGGGATTGGGAAGAGATGGTGGAGCGAGTACTATTACCATGCAGACGGCTAAGAATCTGTTTACCGAGAACTGGTCTACCAAGAACTTTTTACTCCGTGCTATTCAGAAGGTAAAAGAAGCCATCATTGCCGTAAAGCTGGAAAGAAATTTTACCAAAGAAGAAATTGTTGCCCTTTATCTTAATACCGTTGCCTTTAGTGATAATGTATTTGGAATTAGAAATGCTTCTAAAACTTTCTTTCAGAAAGAACCGGATAGAGTAAACGTAGAAGAAGCTGCCGTATTGATTGGTATGGTAAATGCTCCATCTTTATACAACCCTCGCCGTAATCCAAAACAAGCATTAGACAGAAGAAATGTTGTGCTGAACAGAATGGTCGGTATGGATTATATCAAAGATAAACAAGCGGATACTTTAAAGACTGCTCCCATTGTTTTAAACTACAAAAAACTGGATGAGAGCAATGGTTTAGGGCCATACTTTAGAATGATAGTAGGAGAGGAACTGAAGAAATGGTGTAAGGAACACAAGAAAAGCAATGGCGACAATTATGATTTATTCCGTGATGGTTTAAAAATATATACCACCATCAATCCAAGAATGCAACTGTATGCCGAGGAAGCGGTAGCTAAACAAATGAGCTATATGCAAAAGCTACTGGATGTTCAATCGCAGATAAAATCGGGTGAGGTTTGGAATGGTTATGGCAACGTGATAGAAGCTGCTGTGAAACAAACCCTTCGCTGGTCTGCGGCTATACATGAAGGGATGAGTGAAGAAAAAGCAAGAGCTACTTTTGATATTCCAGTACACATGAAAGTATTTGCATGGAATAATAAAAGAGAGAAAGATACGGTGATGACGCCTATTGATTCTATCAAATACAACCGCCAGATGATGCAGGCTGGTTTTATGGTAATGGATCCTGTGAGTGGAGAAGTAAGAGCATGGGTAGGTGGCATAGATTTTAAAAACTATAAGTACGATCACGTAAATATCAATACCAAGCGTCAGGTAGGTAGTACTATTAAGCCATTGTTGTATAGTCTGGCTATAGAAGAAGCAGGGTTTACACCACAGACCATTGTGCAGGATGTACAACAGAGTTTTGGATCTTATGGTATGGTACCTGCTACGCCTAAATCCTGTAGTGGAGCTTCGATGCCTATGAGTCAGGCGCTGGCTTTTTCGAAGAACTGTGCAACTGCCTATATCATGAAACAACTGGATAACACCGGTAATAATGCAGCCAGAAGATTTGTAGACTTCCTCAAAAACAAGTGCAATCTGTTGACCAAGATAGAACCTAATCCATCTATAGCTATTGGCTCCTGCGAAATATCTTTATACGAAATGATGCAGGCTTATAGTATGTTTCCTGGCAGAGGATTTAATACTAAGCCTTTATTCATTACCCGAATTGAAGATAGAAATGGGAATACCTTGGAGAACTTTGCTCCTCAACGTAAAGAAGTAATCAGTGATGTTACTGCTTACTCTGTTATCAAAATGATGCAGGGGGTTGTGGATGCAGGTACAGCTCGTGGACTGAAACTAAGCTATGATGTTCGTGGGGAAATTGCAGGTAAAACTGGTACTACCAACGAAAATAGTGATGCATGGTTTATGGGTTATACGCCTCAGTTGATGGCTGGAGCATGGGTTGGTTGTGATGATCGTTTTATCCGTTTCAAGAAAGAAGATCTGAATGGTCAGGGTGCAAGAGCGGCCATGCCTATATGGGCATATTTTTACGAGAAAGTATTAAACGACCCTAACATACTGGGTATTGATCCTAATGCTACTTTCGTGAAACCAGAAGTAATGACCAATGATATTGTAAACGACTGGATTAATAATGCTTCTCCTACTTTGGGTGCCGATGCG
>CANFLJ010000024.1 GCA_947447815.1 Chitinophagaceae bacterium
TCGTACTGACGCATTAACAAGTAAGTTTCTATTTGTTGCAAGGTATCCAAAACAACACCCACCATGATCAATAAGCTGGTACCTCCGAAGAAAGTACTGAACCCTTGAGTTACGTGTAATCTTTGAGCAAATCCTGGTAAAATACCTACTATAGCTAAGAAGATTGCACCTGGCAAAGTAATTTTATCCATGATAGCACCAATATAATCTGCAGTTGGCTCACCTGGTTTAACACCTGGTATGAAACCATTGTTGCGTTTTAAATCTTCCGCAATTTGCTTAGGATTAAAAATCAATGCAGTATAAAGAAACGTAAATCCAATAACCATGATTGAATAAATCAACATGTACCAAGGATTACTGTGATCGTTGAATATTTTAACCAATCCTTTTGCAGATTCTAAGTTAGTCATGGAAACCAAGGTAGGTAAGAACATGATTGCCTGAGCAAAGATGATTGGCATTACACCAGCGCTATTAACCTTTACAGGTAAGAACTGACGAGCACCGCCTACAGTTTTGTTTCCAATGATTTGTTTAGCATAGTTTACCGGTATTTTTCTTACCCCTTGTACCAGGATAATTAATCCCATTATGATTGCAATAAGCACTGCAATTTCGATAAGGAATACCAATAAACCACCACCACCACGCTCACTCTTAGAGTTGAACTCCTGAATAAGGGATTGTGGTAATCTTCCTAAGATACCTACCATGATAATGATAGATGTACCGTTACCTAAACCTTTATCCTGTATTCTTTCGCCCAGCCACATTACGAATAATGTACCTGCAGTTAAAGTAACAACAGTCATGAAGGTAAACATAAAGCCATCAACCATGATAGCGGATGCATAACCACCCTGAGGAGCACGTAAATAAGCTACATAAGCACCAGCCTGGAAGATGGTAACAATGATAGTTAGATAACGAGTCCATTGATTAATTTTCTTTCTACCGCTTTCTCCTTCTTTCTGCACTTTTTGTAATTGAGGAACTAAGATAGTCATCAATTGCATGAAGATAGAGGCAGAGATATACGGCATGATACCTAATGCGAAAATGGAAGCCTGAGAAAAGGCACCACCAGCAAAAGTATCGAACAAGCCTAACAAACCACCGGCTCCTTTAGAAGCGGCTTTATTGAAGGCATCTGAATTAGGATTAAGGCCAGGCAAAACAACGTGAGTACCAAAACGATATACTAAAATAAACAACAGTGTGATAGTAATCTTTTGACGCAACTCATCAATTGCCCATATATTCTTTAATGTACCTATAAATTTTTTCACTTAAATCGTCTTTTGTGTTTAAGAAAGTTGGCGCAAAATAACTTGCGGTGGGCAAATAAAAGGAATTTATTTTACAATTTCAACTGTACCACCAGCAGCTTCGATAGCTGACTTAGCTTTTGCACTAATAGCATTAACCTGGAAAGCTAATTTAATAGTCAATTCGCCAGTTCCTAATACCTTTACTTTATCCGTTTTAGAGATCAAACCATTGATATACAAATTCTCAACAGAGAAAGTTTCAAAGCCATATTTCTCGTTTAATTTCTCGATCTGTCCTAAGTTAAATACAGCGTATTCAATTCTATTGATATTTTTGAAACCTCTTTTAGGTACACGACGTTGAAGAGGCATCTGACCACCTTCATGTCCCATTTTACTTTTGTAACCAGCACGGCTTTGACCACCTTTGTTACCTTTTGTTGATGTACCACCTTTACCGCTGGCTTCACCACGACCTAATCTCTTTACTTTGTGTACTGAACCTTCTGCAGGTTTTAAATTGTGTAATTTCATCTTACTTTGATTTTGTACTTACGGGAAAATCGTCCCTCGCTTGTATAGTTAATAAAAAAATAATGTTGAAGAACCATTTTACTGATCATTCAACATTAAGATTGTGCATTTTAATTAAGCAACTTCTTCTACCTTAATCAGATGGCTTACCTTAGTAACCATTCCAAGAATCTGAGGAGTTGCTTCTACTTCTCTTGAAGCATGGACTTTTCTAAGACCAAGTGCTATAAGCGTTTGCTTTTGACGCTCTGGTCTGTCGATACCACTTTTAATTTGAGTTATTTTAATCTTTGCCATATACGCTAACCCTATTGGGTGATTTTAAATAATTTATTAATTAAAAACTAAGTAGATGAGATGGTATTAACCATTAAATACTTTAGTTAGTTTAATTCTTCTTGTTTTAGCAACTTGAATTGGCTCACGTAAAGTAGATAAAGCTTTGATAGTAGCTTTAATTACGTTGTGAGGGTTTGCAGAACCAAGGCTCTTTGCAAGAACGTCAGTTACACCTGCACTCTCTAATACGGCACGCATGCTACCTCCTGCTATCACACCCGCTCCATGTGCAGCTGGTTTGATAAGTACTTTAGCAGCACCGAATTTAGACCATTGCTCATGAGGAATAGTTCCGTGCATGATAGGTACTTTAACCAGATTCTTCTTAGCGTCATCGATACCTTTAGTAATTGCTTCCTGAACTTCTTTAGCTTTACCTAAACCTTGTCCAACAATACCATTACCGTTACCAACCACAACTATTGCAGAGAAACTGAAAGTACGTCCGCCTTTGTTTGATTTAACAACACGGTTGATGGCAACCACTTTTTCTTTTAATTCAAGATCAACACCTGATTTTACTTTATTATCTACTATTTTAGACATCTTACTGATTTAGAAAATTAAAATTTAAGTCCGCCTTCTCTTGCTCCGTCAGCAACAGACTTTATTCTTCCATGATAAAGATTACCACCTCTGTCAAAAACACATACAGTGATACCTAGCTCAACAGCTTTTCTTGCAATAGCGTTACCCACTAACTTAGACTTTTCAGTTTTGGTTACTTTCTGAGCAACGATATCTTTTTCAAGAGAAGATGAAGAAGCCAATGTAAGACCATTTACATCATCAATTAATTGAGCATAAATTTCTGCGTTACTTCTAAAAACTGAAAGACGTGGACTAGCAGAAGTACCAGCAATTTTTTTGCGGATTCTATAACGTATCTTTTGTCTTTGTACCAATTTACTATTCATAAAATTATCCTAAGGACGTTTTACTTTTTACAATTTTGTTTACTTACCAGCAGCTTTACCAGCTTTTCTTCTAACAACTTCACCAATATATCTAACCCCTTTACCCTTGTATGGTTCTGGTTTACGAAGACTTCTTAGTTTAGCAGCAACCTGACCTACTAATTGTTTATCAGTTCCTTCTAAGAAAATTTTAGGGTTCTGACCTTTTTCGGTAAGTGTAGAAACATTTAATTCTTTAGGAACTTCAAAGATAATGTTGTGAGAATATCCTAAAGCAAGATCTAATATATTACCAGTGTTAGCAGCTTTAAAACCCACCCCTACTAGCTCAAGATCTTTTTTATAACCATCCGTTACACCTTTTACAAGATTCGAGATTAATGAACGATATAAACCGTGCATTGCTCTGTGACGAATTTGTTCTGTAGGTCTTACTACATTAATTACATCTCCTTCAATCTGAACGGTGATGTCCTTATCAACAGCTTGTTTAAGTTCTCCTTTAGGTCCCTTAACAACTACAATATTCTCTGGTGTTACTTTTACAGTAACTCCTGCAGGTAATGTAATTGGTTGTCTTCCAATACGTGACATAATTTCTAATTTTTATTAGTGTAGAATGTGTTCAGCCGCAACCGAGGCTTAATTGTCATTCAAATTTTTTATTAATAAATGTAGCAAAGAACTTCTCCGCCTACATTCTCAGCTTTAGCTTGTTTATCAGTTAATACACCTTTAGATGTACTAAGGATAGCTATACCAAGACCATTGATAACTCTTTTAATTTCAGCTGGCTTAGAATATTGTCTAAGACCTGGACGGCTTACTCTTTCCAAGCTACGAATAGCAGGTAGTTTGCTGCTTGCATCATATTTTAATGCAATCTTGATTAAACCTTGTTTATTGTCTTCTTCAAATTTATATTTAAGAATATAACCTTGTTCGTACAATATTTCAGTAATACGCTTTTTAAGATTAGAAGCAGGAATTTCTACAATTCTGTGCCCTGCCATTTGAGCGTTACGTATTCTCGTTAAAAAATCTGCAATAGGATCTGTTACCATAGTTGACCTCCAGACCTCCAAAAATGGAGTATAGTTTGTTTACAATATTATTATTTACTAGTTGATACTGTTTAGAACAGGTATTACCAACTTGCTTTCTTTACACCAGGGATTTTACCATTTAATGCCATGTCCCTGAAAGTAATTCTTGAAATACCGAAGTATCTGATATATCCTTTAGGACGACCAGTAAGTTGACAACGATTTTTCAACCTTACAGGAGATGCGTTTTTAGGAAGTAAATCCAAACCTGCATAATCACCAGCTTCTTTCAAAGCAGCTCTTTTTTCAGCGAATTTAGCAACCAATTTCACGCGCTTAGCTTGTCTGGCTACAATTGATTTTTTTGCCATATTATTTATTTACTGATAATTCTTTAGTTATTATCTTTTTTAATGTTTTTGAATGGCATACCTAACTCTTTTAAAAGTTCGTAAGCTTCTTCGTTTGTCTTTCCAGTAGTTACAAATGTTATATCAAGACCGGTGATTTTATTCACTTTGTCTATATCTATTTCTGGAAAGATAATTTGTTCAGTAACACCCAAAGTATAGTTACCTCTACCATCAAAAGATTTATCGTTGATACCTTTGAAATCTCTTACACGAGGAAGAGCAACAGAAACTAATCTGTCAAGGAATTCGTACATTTTTTCACCTCTTAAGGTTACTCTTGCACCAATTGGCATTCCCTTTCTCAATTTGAAGTTAGAGATATCTTTAGAAGAATAGGTAGCTACCGCTTTTTGACCACAGATCTGTGAAAGCTCTTCTACAGCAACATCAACTAATTTTTTATCATTCACTGCACCATTTACACCTCTATTGATACAGATTTTCTGTAACTTAGGAGTTTCCATGATTGATTTGAAGTTAAACTTCTTAACTAGAGCAGGAACTACTTCCTTTTTATATTTGTCCGCTAGTCTTGGACTATATTTAACTGTACTCATTATCTTATTACCTCCCCTGATTTTTTAGAGATTCTAACTAATTTGCCTTCTTCTCTTGAACGCTTAACTTTGGTAGGAGCACTAGTCTTTACATCCCAAAGTTGAACATTACTAATAGCGATAGGCGCTTCTACTTTAACGATACCACCCTTTGTATTTTGAGCATTAGGCTTGGTATGTTTAGTAACGATGTTTACACCTTCAACAACAACTTTTGCCTTCTCCAATAATACTTCCAACACTTTACGAGGCTTCTTTAAGTCTTTGTCCTCTCCTGCTATTACCACAACAGAGTCGCCTTTTTTAATGCTGAATTTTGGTTTAAATCTATTGCTCATATAATCTAAGCTTTTATTGATCAGTTAATACTGTATTTAATAATTAATTATAGAACCTCTGGAGCTAATGAAATAATTTTCATGTATCCTTTATCACGAAGTTCTCTTGCTACTGGTCCAAAAATACGAGTACCTCTTGGCTCATCAGAATTGTTTAGAAGAACAACAGCGTTGTCATCAAAACGAATGTATGAACCATCTTTACGACGTAATTTGTTTTTAGTTCTTACTATTACAGCTTTAGAAACAGTACCTTTTTTAATTCCACCTGCAGGTATTGCATCTTTTACTGTAACAACAATCTTATCCCCTATTTTAGCATAATCTTGTCCGGTGTTACCAAGTACTCTTATACAAAGTACTTCTTTGGCACCACTGTTATCTGCTACATTTAATCTAGACTCTTGCTGTATCATCTTATTTAAGATTTAAAAATGGATTACTACTTTATACTATCCTTTATTACTAAGAATCCGAAAGGAGTAAGTACCAGATTCGAAAAATATTATTTAGCTTTTTCTACAATTTCAACAAGTCTCCAACGCTTAGTCTTACTAAGTGGTCTTGTTTCCATGATTTTAACTACATCTCCTATTCCACATTCCGACTTTTCGTCGTGTGCATGAAACTTAGTAGTTTTCTTTACAAACTTCCCATAGATAGGGTGTTTTACTTTTCTTTCAACCGCTACAGTAATAGTTTTATCCATTTTATCGCTGGTAACTATACCTGTTCTGGTTTTACGCAAATTTCTTTCAACTGTTGTTTGCATTGTGTGCTATTTATTTCAGTTAATTAAGCTAACTTTCTTTTTTGTAGTTCTGTATGTAAACGAGCTACATCTCTTCTTAAATCTTTTATCGTCATTGGATTCTCTAGTGGAGAAATCGCATGGGAAAATTTAAGTTTAGTCAATCTCATTTGATCTTCTGATATACGAGCTTTTAAATCAGCTTCAGACATATCTAGGAGACTCTTATTTATGTTTTCTTTCTTTGCCATTTATTTGAATTTTAAAAGATTTACTAAGATTGTAAATCTCTTCTTACAATAAATTTTGTTTTAATAGGTAACTTTTGTGATGCAAGACCCATTGCTTCTTTTGCAGTTTCTTCAGAAACACCATCACACTCAAATATGATACGTCCTGGTTCAACAACTGCAGCCCAGAATTCAGGGTTACCTTTACCTTTACCCATTCTCACATCGGCAGGTTTACGGGTAATAATTTTGTCAGGGAAAACACGAATCCAAACATTACCTTCACGTTTCATAGCACGCGTCATACTTTGACGGGCAGCTTCAATCTGACGGTTAGTCAACCAAATTGGTTCAAGTGCTTTAAGTGCGAATGATCCAAATGATATAGAAGTACCTCTTTTTGCTACTTCACGTATTCTACCTTTTTGTTGTTTCCTATGTTTGCTTCTTTTCGGCTGTAACATTGTACAATCAATTTTTAATATTTGATAAAACCATGGCGATAAACACCATATTATCTAATCTTGTTTCTATCTTCTTCCTCCACCTCTTCTATCACCACCTTGTCCACCTCTTCTATCTCCTCTGTCATCTCTTTGAGCTGGCATACTATCTGCTTTGCTGTTTCCGATGATGTTAGGATTCAATTCACGTTTACCAAGAACTTCACCTTTACAGATCCATACTTTGATACCAATTTTACCGTAAACTGTTTGTGCAAAAACGTTTGCATAATCAATATCCATTCTGAAGGTATGTAAAGGAACTCTACCTTGTTTGATTTCTTCAGAACGAGCAATTTCAGCACCACCAATACGTCCGCTTACTCTTACCTTGATACCTTCAGCTCCCATTCTTAAAGTAGTAGCGATAGACATCTTGATAGCTCTTTTGTAAGAGATACGATTTTCAATTTGTTTAGCAATTGTATCACCAACAATTTGAGCATCCAATTCAGGACGACGTATTTCAAGAATGTTTATTTGTACATCTTCTTTAGCGGTAAGCTTCTTCAGTTCTTCCTTAATTCTATCAACCTCACCACCACCTTTTCCGATGATAATACCAGGTTTGCTAGTATGGATAGTTACTATAGTTTTACCAAGTGTTCTTTCGATAACAATTTTAGCTATACCACCTTTGCTTATACGAGCATTTAAGTAGTTACGAATTTTATCATCTTCGATTAGTTTATTAGCAAAGTCTTTTTTATTCGCGAACCAATTACTCTCCCAACCGCGGATAATGCCAAGTCTGTTGCCAATAGGATTTGCTTTCTGACCCATATTAGGTATTCAATTAAATTTTAGAATCTACAATTATACTTACGTGATTACTGCGCTTTCTGATCTTATATCCTCTTCCCTGAGGTGCTGGTTGCATACGCTTTAACGTTCTGCCACCATCAACAAAGACAGTTTTTACAATAAGATTGCTTTCAGCTGCGCTAGCACCTTCATTTTTTTGCTCCCAATTATTAATCGCACTCTTCAACAATTTTGCCAATGGTACGGCATTGTGTTGAGGGTGAAATTCTAATATGGCTAATGCTTTATCAACTTCCATGCCTCTAATAACATCCGCAAGTAGTCTCATCTTACGAGGACCCGTTGGATAGTTTCTTAATTTAGCTATTGCTTCCATTTTGTATTATTATTATTAGCCTTTAAATTATTTTTTCTGACCAGAGTGTCCTCTGAAGTTTCTGGTTGGAGAAAATTCACCTAGTTTATGACCTACCATAAATTCAGTTACATAAACTGGAATAAACTTATTTCCATTGTGTACTGCAAAAGTGTGACCTACAAAATCAGGAGTTATTGTACTTCTACGACTCCAGGTTTTTATAACCGCTTTCTTTGCTCCACCATCGTTGATTGATAATACCTTAGTTTCTAAGTTAGCATCAACGTAAGGACCTTTTTTTATTGAACGACCCATAGTAATGAGTTAATTTGAAATTTATTTAGTTAATTTTTTACCGTCTCTTCTTTGAATAATCAACTTGTCGCTGCCTTTTCCTTTAGTTCTGGTTTTTTCTCCCTTAGCATACTTACCAGTTCTGCTTCTAGGATGACCTCCAGATGCACGACCTTCACCTCCACCCATTGGGTGATCTACTGGGTTCATAGCAACACCTCTTGTTCTTGGTCTGATACCTAACCATCTGTTAGCACCGGCCTTACCCTTAGTTTCCAGATTATGATCGCTGTTAGATACAACACCTACAGTTGCATAACAATTGATTAATACTTTTCTTAACTCACCAGAAGGCATTTTTAATACTGCGTATTTTTCTTCCTTATTGGCTAATTGAGCAGAAGCACCAGCACTTCTTACCATTTTACCACCATGGCTAGGTTGCAATTCGATGTTATGAATTACAGTACCCAATGGTATGTGTTTCATCATCAATGCATTTCCAATTTCAGGAGCAACGCTATCACCAGAGATAACTTTAGTTCCTACCTGAAGACCTTGTGGTGCAAGGATATATCTTCTTTCTCCATCTACATATTCTAACAATGCGATGAATGGAGTTCTGTTTGGATCATACTCGATAGAAAGTACTGTAGCTTCTACATCTTTCTTATCACGTTTGAAATCTATAATACGGTAGTGCTTTTTATGACCGCCACCAATGTATCTCATTGAACGACGACCTTGTGCATTTCTACCACCAGTTTTCTTTACTGGTTCCAACAAACTCTTCTCTGGTTTGTCGGTTGTAATTTCAGCGTAAGCATTTCCGATTTTCCATCGGGTGCCTGCTGTCATTGGTTTGTATTTCTTTAATGCCATGTTTATTTATTTATGATGGAATCATCAGCTCCATCTGCTATTATCTAATAAATTAAAGTGCTGTATATAAGTCTATCTCCTCTCCTGCAGCAATTGTTACCATTGCTTTCTTGTAACCACCTTTCAAACCCTGGATGTAACCAGCTTTTGTAAATTTAGCTTTGTTTTTTGCAGGAACTACAGCAGTGTTTACATCTAATACAGTAACACCGTAAAATACTTCCACTGCTTTTTTAATTTCAAGCTTGTTAGCTTTACGGCTAACCTTGAAAGAATATTTTCTCAATTTTTCCTGTTGCTTATTAGCTTTCTCAGTTAAAATTGGTTTTATTAATACTTCGCTCGATTTCATTTCTGTTAATTTGACAATTAAATAATTATGCTTCTACTTCGCTTTCAGAAAACAACTTAGCAGCATTTTCAGAAAATACTAATACCTCAGCGTTTACTATTTCGTAAGTATTTACATCTGCTAATAATGCACTTGTTACGTTAGGGATGTTTCTGGTACTTAAGTAAAGATTTTCGTTGTAATCAGGTAAAACAAAAATTGTTTTCTTATCTGATACATTCAATCCTTTTAAGATACTGAACATTTCTTTAGTCTTAGGAGCATCCATTACAACATCTTCAATTACTACGATAGCTGATTCTTTAGCCTTGTAGCTAAGAGCAGACATCTTAGCAAGATCCTTAACTTTACGGTTGATTTTGAAATCATAACCGTGAGGTTTTGGTCCAAATATAGTACCACCACCTTTGTATAATGGGTTACGGATATTACCCTTACGAGCGCCACCAGTACCTTTTTGTTTGTGTAATTTACGGCTAGCACCTTGTACTTCAGCACGTGTTTTAACTTTGTGAGTTCCTTGACGTTGAGCACCTAAATATTGCTTAACGGCTAAATAAATTACGTGGTCATTAGGTTCTACTGCGAAAACTTCATCCGGCAAATCAACTGTTCTGCCTGTCTTTTGACCTTTTATGTTTAATACATCTACTTGCATTGCTAATTAATTAACTGGTGATTATTTCTGAATTAAAACGATTGAGTTGTTGTGACCAGGAACTGATCCACTAACCAATATATAATTTTTTTCAGGAAATACCTTTAATACTTTAAGTCCTTTAAGCATAACTCTGTCGTTACCCATTCTTCCTGCCATACGCATACCTTTAAATACACGTGATGCATCGGAAGAGTTACCGATAGAACCCGGTGCTCTTGAACGATCATGTTGTCCGTGTGATTGTTGACCAACCCCAGAGAATCCATGACGTTTTACAACACCCTGAAAACCTTTTCCTTTAGTAGTACCAACAACTTCTACGGTATCACCTTCAGAAAAAATATCCACAGATATAGTTTCGCCTAATGCTTTAGTTAATGAGTAATTACGAAATTCTTTTACAAAACGTTTTGGAGCCGTTTGTGCTTTGGCGTAGTGATTAATTTCAGACTTTGTAGAATGTTTTTCAGTCTTATCGCCAAATGCTAATTGAAGTGCGGTGTAGCCGTCTGCTTCTTCTGTTTTTACCTGTGTTACTACACATGGTCCAGCTTCGATGATTGTACAAGCTATTTGCTTGCCATCTGGCGCAAATATGCTGGTCATACCAATTTTCTTACCAATAATTCCTTTCATCTATATTGCGGTTTGCGCCCCGCTGAGGTGTTGTAGGACATTCTGATGATGAAATACAGAATTCAATCCCTGTTTGCTACCGACCTTTTCCGTTGTTTTTAATATATATTGCTATATAAGAAAGAGGAAGTACCGGTAGTAAACAAACCTCGAAGGGCTTGTTTATATGTTATCGCCTTCTATTAAGAAGACTTTAAAATTTATTTCTCAGAGCTCTTTTCTTCCGTTTAACCGAAATTGAGAGATGATGTACTTTTTATTATAAGAACTTTCTTTTAGCTTTTTTAATTCTACTGTTAGAATTAAGGCTGCTCATTATGCCTTGATTTCTACTTCTACTCCAGAAGGTAAATCTAACTTACTTAAAGCATCTACAGTACGAGATGAAGAAGTGTAGATATCCAATAAACGCTTGTGCGTACATAACTGGAATTGCTCACGGCTCTTCTTATTTACGTGTGGCGAACGCAACACGGTAAATATTTTCTTGTGTGTAGGTAAAGGAATAGGTCCTGTTACAACTGCTCCGGTACCTTTAACCGTTTTTACGATCTTCTCTGCAGATTTATCTACTAGACTGTAATCGTAAGACTGTAATTTAATGCGTATTCTTTGCGACATAGTTTAATTCTTTTACCTTTTTTTCGAAGAACGTTCGACTCCCATATTTCGATTGGGGATGCAAAAGTAGGGGGATGGAATCAACTGGCAAAGTTTTTTATTAATTATTTTCAAAATAGTTCGCCAAAACATTTATTTTAATCCCCTTTTATGGATAGAAGCTATACAGAGCAAGACTTTACAAAAATAATTATTTTCAATAATTCTTCTCCAATCA
>CANFLJ010000025.1 GCA_947447815.1 Chitinophagaceae bacterium
GAACTATCTGTTTTCAGTACCCCATAATCGTAACTGTAGCCCGATCTGGCTAATGAACTTCCTAGTACTATAAAACCACCATCATTAGCAGGTTTTAAATCGGTGATGCCTTTTAGTGTAGTAGAAATAGTCTTCTTCCATAGCAGCGAGCCAGAAGAACTAAACTTTACCATTTCGGCAGTAGCACTGGAAGCAACCGTGGATGTAAAGAATGTACCGCCAACAATAAAATTACCATTATCATCTTCCATCACTGAGGAAGCATACGCATTGTAAGTATTTGTAACACTGTTTTTCCATAAAATATTTCCTGACTTATCAAGCCTCACTACAAACATCACGGCCAGTGCATTATTGCCCAGACTGGTTAAATCGCCATCTACAGAATACGAAGTACCTGCAACAATAAAACCACTATCGCTTGTTTGTTGTATACACTGACTAAGATCGTTATTCATCCCGCCAATACATTTTTGCCATTGTAAGGTTCCGGTACTGTTTGTTTTTACCACCCAGATATCACTATTAAGTGTTGAGGTAGTATTATAATGCATACCAGATACATCGCCATTATTATTACTGTTTGTATTACCACAAAACACAAATCCTTTATCTAATGTTTGTTTAACATTGGCGGGGACATCATTCATAGTACCACCATAGCACTTTTGCCATTCTATAGCAGGAGGGGTGGTTTGTGCCAATGCAATTTGAGCAACCGCAATCAGTATTGATATAAAAAAAATGTATATTTTATTCATTGTTAGCGTTATAACTATTGCAAATTAATAATGTAAGTACCTTAAATAATACTTATTACCGAAAAATCTAAAGCGAATTTGATAATAATCTCTTCTTAAAAAATGTAAATTGTATATCTGTGTTCATTTTTTGTATAATTATGTAAATCTATTATTTACCGGATTTTTTACGGCTGATCTGACAAACCTTATGCATTGTAAACTTACATTTACCCTTCTTTATGAAATATGTTTTAGTTAGTTTTTATAGTTTAATAATACTGGCAATTGTTGATCCTGCTTCTGCACAGGTTGGCAACTGGAAACATTATGGTATAAAAGAAGGGCTACCAGCCAATACTATTTATTCTGTAACGCAGGATAAAAAAGGATTTATATGGATAGGCACCGAAGCGGGTCTGGTGAGGTTTGACGGGAGTGAATTTAAAACCTATACCATGAAAGACGGGCTACCGGATAATGAAATAATAAGCGTTACCGCCGACTCGCTGGATAGAATCTGGATAACTCCTTTTAAAAAGAATATATGTTTTATAAAAGAAGGTATTATTCATACCGAAAAAACAGATACTCTTTTAGCCAATATAGCTAAACAAGTATCATCGACCTGTACTTACTTTGTAGGAAAAAATAACAGGGTATGGATTTACTCCAGGATAATTCTGTCCGTTACTAATAATCAGATTAAAAAGATATATCTGCCAAACGACCAAAACCATGTAAGGTATATAGAAGACCTGAACGATCATGAATTTATGGTGTATACAACTACCCGTTTTTTGAAGTATAAAAATTATAAGTTAGTTGATTCATTTGAAGTAAAAAACATCAGTAACAATTATAAAAACAATATCAATGTTCTGCAAGATAAAATATACTACTCCACTAAGGATACAATAGATATTTTTGAAAGAGACCAGAACTATAAATTCCGACTGAATAAAACCTACTTACTAAAAGGCAATTCCTTTTCGCATTGTTTAGCTTTAAACAATAAACTATTTATCCCTTCAATTGGTCTTGGCACCTATGTTTGCGATAACATAAAATCGGCTACCCCTTCTTTTTATTTCATACCAAATCATTCCAATAGTCTTTTTAAGGACCGGGATAATAATATATGGATTGCTACTGCAAATGAGGGGCTGTTGTTTCAACAAAACAATGAATCCGTTTTAACCATAAATAACAGTATCGGACTTTTATTTGACAATGCAGGCGCTGTGTATGCTGATAGCCTTAATAATATTTATATAGGTGATGGTATAGGTACCTTAAGATGCTATACCAAAGGAAAGATAAAAACAATTATTCCTCCTTTAAGAAACATTAATCAGTATACAAAATCAATAAAAATAGCAGCAGCAAAGGATTACATCGCATTTTCAAGTGATAATTATGCTTTGATATTGTATAATCTAAAGGACAAAAAAACAACACTTTGCTCCAACCTTTCTACTAAGTCATTTATATACTCCCCTTTTCAAAACAAGTTTATATCGGGGTTAAGCTCGGGCATATCCTACACAAACCCTACTCTCCCTTTTGCAACTAAATATATTTATAATACTTTAAGAGTAACGCAGATTTGTGAAGACCTGCATGGCACCCTGTATTGCGGTACTCCCGAAGGATTATACAAATGGACAGATTCTTTTGTACCACTTTTTAAAACGCAGAATATATTATCAAACAGAATAAATACAATAACCTGTGATGCAAATAATCTTGTATGGGTAAGTGTATCCTCTGGACAAATAGTTGCTATCCATAACGATAAAATAATTTATGAATTCAACCCGGCAGACAATGCCATCTTCACTGGAACCATCTGCCGATCGATGTTTGCCGACAAGCGTAGTAATATCTGGATTGCAACCAATAACGGATTAAATAAAATAAACTACTTCTTTAATGCAAACACCAACACTATTGAAGTAAAAAATATAGTCCCTTATACAACCATTGATGGACTGGCAGACAATAACTTAAACGATGTTTTTGTAAAAGATTCTATGGTGTACACTGCCACTTCAAAAGGCGTATCAGTTTTTAATTATATAAAATTAGCGGCTACTCCACCACCTCCAATATTCATTACCAATATCAGTATCAACCAAAGAGATACCTCTATTAAAGATCAGTATACTTTAATGCATAATCAAAATAATATCTCTATTAAGTATGCTGGTATATCCTTTATATCGGATGGCAAAATAAGATTCAGGTATAAATTAATCGGATCAGACGACAAATGGAATTACACCAGCTTAAATCAGATTGAATTAAAATCCTTGCATGATGGTGAATATACATTTGTAGTAGAAGCATTGGATAAGTTTGGAAACCCATCACTTTATCCAGCTAAAATTACCCTCCATATTAAACCAGCATTTTATAATACAATACTATTTAGGGTAATCTCCATTTTGCTATTCGCTTTTATAATTTACTATTTATTATTAAGGCTATTTAATATCCGTAAAAAGAAATCGTTGGAGAAAATTGCTATACAGGAAAAGATAGCACAGTTGGAACAGCAAGCATTAAGATCGCAAATGAATCCGCACTTTATTTTTAATAGTCTGTCGGCAATCCAACATTATATAAATCAGGAAGATGCAACTAATGCCAATAAATATCTGACTATGTTCTCCAGATTGATTAGAAAAACGTTGAACAACTCCAGCGAAACGACCATTAGTATATTTAAAGAAATGGACTTTTTAGAAAACTATATTTTACTGGAACAAATGCGTTTTAAAGATACTTTCATCTTTACCATTACCTGTGATGAAAATATTAATGGATCCAATACATTTATTCCACCAATGATACTGCAGCCATTTGTAGAAAATGCCATAAGACATGGACTGATGTATAGAAAAGAGAAAAATGGAGAACTACATATTAGCTTTAAAGAAAAAGACGGGCAGCTGGTTTGCTATATAGACGACAATGGTATTGGGTTTGAAGCGTCTAAACAATTTAAGACATCGGCTCATATAGAATATCAGTCGAAAGGTATTACCATTACAAATGACAGAATTAATACCATCAATGCAATAAATAACCAAAAAATACTAATAGAAATAATCGACAAATTTTTGATGACCCCAGCCGCTGAAGGAACAATCATCACTATTACTTTTCCTTTTCTTAATACAGGTTATTAATTATAAATTTTTAAAATGATAAAAGCAGTTATTATAGACGATGAACACTTACTGGTAAAGAGCATCAGTTTTATGCTGCAGAAATACTGCCATCAGGTAAGACTAACTGGGTCGGCAGATTCGGCTATCAGCGGCAAAAAACTAATAGAGGATCAACTTCCTGATCTTGTATTCTTAGATATTCAGATGCCTTATGGCAATGGCTTTGATTTATTAAATAGCATTGAAAATCATTCATTTGAAACCATCATTATTAGTGCTTTTGAAGACTACGCAATAAAGGCATTCAAATTTGAAGCCCTGGATTATCTTCTGAAGCCTATAGATATAGAAGAATTAATTAATGCTGTAGACAAGGCTACTGAACGGATAACGAAAGCTAGGCTTTTGAAAGAGGCAGAAGCTAAACTTCAGGATAACAGTAGCTTGTCGATAGATGATCAGAAGCTTCGTTTTCAAACCAGCAAGGGATTTGTAATTGTGGGATTTGAGGACATATTATTTCTGGAATCCAATGGCAACTATACCTACATTAACCTTGTACATGGGGAACAATATCTGGTAACTAAACAGTTGGGTGAATTTGAACGACAGCTACCTTCTAGTATATTTTACAGAACCCATAATGAGTACATTATTAATATAAACAAAGTAAATAACTATATAAAAGGCAGAGGTGGATATGCTGTGTTGCAAGATGGAATACAAGTGAAAATATCGGCTAATAAAAAAACAGCATTTCTAAACCGATATAATAAATAACTCTTTAAAGTTGTATACAAATTGGCATATACAAGGGATAACTTTATCAGTATTGAGCATAATTAATTCCCATATTATTAAATAAGAAAAGCGCAACCTAAGTTGCGCTTTTCTTATTTAATTTCGGCAACAGGTAAAACCTATAACCCAAAACTATCAAACAGCATTGTACAACCTTATAAAGTCTCCTTCAACCAGTTATAAAACTCTCTTTGCCATACCAGTGCATTTTGTGGTGACATAACCCAATGGTTTTCATCTGGTAAGTATAAGAACTTACTCTTAATACCTTTCAGCTGAGCAGCCTGAAAGGCCTGTTGTCCTTGTTCGATAGGTACTCTATAATCTTTGCCACCTTGTACTATCATAATAGGTGTATTCCATTTGTCCACCATATTACTTGGGCTCTGAGCAAAGCTTCTTTGGGCAACTGCATTATTCTTTTCCCAGTATGCACCGCCTTTCTCCCAGTATTCAAACCACATTTCATCAGTAGTACCAAACATACTTCTGAAATCGAACACCCCATCATGTGCAATAAAGGTTTTAAAACGATTGTTATGCAATCCTGCAAGTGCAAATACAGAGTAGCCACCAAAGCTTGCACCAATGCAACCTAATCTTGATTTATCTACATAAGGAAGATTAGTAGCATCGTCAATTGCTGATAAATAATCATCCATTACTTGTCCGCCCCAGTCTTTACTTATCTGCTCGTTCCACTTGGTACCATGTCCTGGCATACCTCTGCGGTTAGGCGCAATAATGATATAACCATTAGATGCCATCAGCTGAAAATTCCAACGGAAAGAATAGAATTGTGTAAGAGCAGATTGAGGCCCACCCTGACAATACAATATAGTAGGATACTTTTTGGTAGAATCGAAGTTTGGTGGATAGATAATCCACTCCAGCATGTCCTTTTTATCCGTAGTAGTAACCATCTTACGAACGGTTTTACATAGCATTAAGCTACTATAAAAATCATCGTTCACATGGGTAAGTTGCTTCAAAGGTTGATCTGCATTAGGTTCCAGCACAAATAGTTCGGGAGCATGATTCATATCATCTCTAGTTACAATAAGTTTGCCATCCAACTCGCCTACTATACCAGTAACATCAAAATCGCCTTTGGTGAGCTGGGTAATGGTACCAGAGAAATCATTTTTATCAGAGATAAATCTATCTACTTTAAACAACTGTAAAGTACCATTAACGGGTGCATTAAAATAGATGGCTTTACCATCATCACTCCATTTAAAATTTTCAACATGCAGGTCATCTCTTTTGCCAGTAAGATTAAAGTGATTACCATTTACTAGTACAATAAGGTCTTGTTTGTCGGCCTCGTAACCATCTCTTCTCATCTGCAACCATGCCAGAATTCCTTCTTTATTATACGCAGGATTTAAATCGTACCCTTTGTTGTAATCGGTTAAATTTTTAGTTAGGCCGGTTGTAATATCATATTCAAACAAATCAGTATTGGTACTCATAGTATAAGCAGTACCTGTTTTTTGTTTGGTAACATATACTATATGCTTACTATCCGGACTCCAGATGTAATCTTCGTCACCTCCAAAAGGTTGAGTAGGACAATCATAAGGCTGCTTAGGCATGATATCCTTTTTACGTTTTGACCCAGTAGAATCGTTTGGTGCAAAAAATACGTGATTGTATTTTCCATCCTCCCAGGTATCCCAATGACGGTAATTGAGGCTGGTAAATACGTATGCATTGGATAATGGAAGATCGGAATAAAGATCTTTCCCTTTTACTGGGTTTACCATTACTTCATCGCTGGAAAGGATAAATTTCCCATCAGGTGATACACTATTATTAACCAACAAATCACTGGCAGTTTTTACCAGCTCGGGTTTACCTCCGTTAATTGCAAGTTTATAACTCTTTTTGCTAAACTTATTTTCTCTTACATCGGGATAACTAACGGTATACAAAACAAACTTTTTATCTTTTGATATACCATTTGCTGATACCCTACCTATCTTCCACAATAATTCGGGAGAAAGGGTTTGTTTTGGTTGAGCACTTACCAGATGCATCATCAGTATGCATACTATTCCTAAAAACAAATACTTCATCTATAGTTTATTTAATGTACAAATAAAGGGAAAAACAAAGATGTTTTACCCAAGATTAAATTCAATTCCTTGAGCCAATGGCAACTGACTACTCCAGTTGATGGTATTGGTTTGACGACGCATATATCCTTTCCATGCATCGCTACCACTTTCGCGACCACCACCTGTTTCTTTTTCACCACCAAAAGCACCACCAATTTCAGCACCACTGGTACCAATGTTTACATTAGCAATACCACAGTCGCTACCTAAGTGCGATAAGAATTGTTCTGCTTCTCTCATATTCAAGGTAAAAATTGCAGAAGATAATCCCTGAGGCACTCCATTCTGCATTGCAATAGCTTCTTCCAGCGAGCTATACTTCATTATATAAAGGATAGGAGCAAAAGTTTCGTGTTGTACGATAGCCAGTTCGTTGGTGGCTTCGGCAATACATGGTTTTACATAACATCCACTTTCAAAACCAGCACCTTCCAGTACACCACCTTCTACTATAAAGTTGCCACCTTGTTCCTTACATTGTTTAATAGAATTAAGATAATTATTTACAGCATCTTTATCTATCAATGGTCCTACATGATTCTTGCTATTCAACGGATCGCCAATTACCAACTGGGTATAAGCCTTAATTAACTTTTGTTTGAAAGCATCATACACAGATTCATGAATAATCAAACGACGAGTAGAGGTACAACGTTGTCCGGCAGTACCTACAGCACCAAATACAGAGCCAATTAGAGCCATATCCAGATCGGCATGTTGCGAAATGATAATTGCATTGTTACCACCCAGTTCCAGAATGGTCTTGCCAAATCTTTCCGATACTACTTTACCTATCTCTCTACCCATTCTGGTAGAGCCAGTAGCACTAATCATTGCAACATTAGTATCCTTGGTCATCCACTCTCCTACTGTTCTGTCGCCCTGTATAATACAGCTTACACCTTCAGGTACATTATTATCAGCAAATACTTTAGCAACAATATTCTGAACCGCTACAGCACAAAGAGGTGTTTTTTCACTAGGCTTCCAGATAGTAACGTTTCCACAGATCCATGCCAATGCTGAATTCCAGTTCCATACCGCAACCGGAAAATTGAATGCAGATATAATACCTACAATTCCCAATGGATGCCACTGTTCGTACATACGATGCTTTGGTCTTTCACTATGCATGGTTAAGCCATACAACTGACGCGACAATCCTACAGCAAAATCGCAGATATCAATCATTTCCTGTACTTCACCCAAACCTTCCTGTAAGCTTTTGCCCATTTCGTAGCTTACCAGTTGTCCTAAAGGTTCTTTTTTAGCTCTTAGAGCATCGCCAAGTTGTCTTACCACGTCTCCTCTCTTGGGAGCAGGCCACATTTTGAATATTTCTTGTGCCTCGGCTGCTTTTTTGACAACATTTTGATAATTTTCAAAATTTGTTATTGAAACTTTTGCAATTAAATTGCCATTTACCGGAGAAAAACTATCTAATTCCTTATCTTCGTTCCACGATTGACTGCCGGTAGAACTCCCGTAGTTATTAGGTTTTATGCCTAATTGATGTAAAAAATCCATATGGTTGTATTTATTAATTTTATAAATGATGACAGATGTATTGTTCTGCAATGATAATAGTCATTTTTCAATAATGTTATTATTTGCAACTTGCACCCGATAAATTAAAAATAGATAAAAGAATTCTAAATAACAAACAAACATTTTTTAATTAAACATTTTAGTTATGAACACAGTTAGTAAGTTCCCCTTCCAACTAAGTTGCCCGGCAAAAATAGAAATAGAAACCTGGGTAAACAATATTGCTTCACAATGTGAAGCTTCTTCTATCCATTGGGTAGATGGTTCTAAAGCAGAGTACGATTCTATATGTCAGCTATTAGTAAAGAAAGGAACATTCATTCCTTTGAATCAAGAAAAAAGACCAAACAGTTTTGCTTGTTTCAGCGATCCAAGTGATGTAGCGAGAGTAGAAGACAAAACCTTTATTTGTAGCCGTATTAAAGAAGATGCTGGTCCTACAAATAACTGGATGGATCCTAAGGAAATGAAATCTATTCTGAACGAATTGATGATAGGTTCTATGCGTGGCAGAACATTATATGTTATACCATTTTGTATGGGTCCTGTGGGTTCTCCACTTTCACGTTATGGTATTCAATTAACTGATTCTGAGTATGTTGTAGTTAATATGCATATTATGACCAGAATGGGTGAAGATATTTATCCTTTCTTAACTAAGAATGGTTATGTAAAATGTATCCATAATCTTGGTGCTCCACTTGAACAAGGACAAAAAGATGTAAAATGGCCTTGTAATCCTTCCGTTAAATATATCTCTCACTTCCCTGAAGAAAGATTAATTATATCTTATGGTAGTGGTTATGGTGGTAATGCATTGATGGGTAAAAAATGTTTCGCTTTACGTATAGCATCTGTGATGGGTAGAGAAGAAAACTGGCTGGCAGAACATATGTTGATTTTAGGGGTAGAATCTCCTGAAAAACAAAAAACATACGTAGCTGCGGCATTCCCTAGTGCTTGTGGTAAAACCAACTTCTCCATGATGATTCCTGCTGAAGGAATGGCTGGTTGGAAAGTATCTACCGTGGGTGATGATATTGCCTGGATTCATAAACATGAAGATGGTAAACTATATGCTATCAATCCAGAAGCGGGCTACTTTGGTGTAGCTCCAGGTACAAACTACAAAACTAACCCTAATGCAATGGAAAGCATTAAGGCGAATACTATATTTACCAACGTTGCACTTACCAATGATGGTGATGTATGGTGGGAAGGTTTAACCAAAGAAATTCCAGAAGGACTTACCGACTGGCATGGTGAACCATACGACTATAAGAGTGGCAAACCAGCTGCTCATGCTAACTCAAGATTTACTGCCCCTGCTTATCAAAACCCATGCATAGATTCAGAATGGGACAATCCAGAAGGTGTCCCTATCGAAGCATTTGTATTCGGAGGTAGAAGAAGTACTGGTATACCATTAGTACATCAGTCTTTCAACTGGAACTTCGGTGTTTATCTTGCTGCCACAATGGGTTCCGAAACTACCGCTGCTGCCTTTGGTGAAGTAGGTAAAGTAAGAAGAGATCCATTTGCAATGTTGCCATTCATGGGTTACCATATGGGAGACTATGTGAACCATTGGTTACAGTTTGGTAGAGATTTACCTAATGCTCCACGTATCTTCAGTGTAAACTGGTTTAGAAAAGATGAAAATGGCCAATTCTTATGGCCAGGATTTGGCGAAAACATGAGAGTACTTAAATGGATCGTTCAACGTGTTCATGGTGGTGCTTCTGCAGTAGAAAGTCCTATTGGCTGGATGCCTCGTTACGAAGATATGGATTGGACTGGCTTAGAATCATTCACTAAAGATGAGTTTGCTAAGATAATGACTATCGATCGTGAACCTTGGAAACAAGAGTTACTTTCTCATGAAGAATTATTCTCCAGATTATACGACAGATTACCTAAAGAATTCTTCTTTATGCGCGAACTATTATTATCCTCTTTATGGCGTTCTCCAGAACATTGGGGTTTAGAAGCTGAACGAGTATAATCATACTATCTTAAATAAAGGAAGTCTTTATAGACTTCCTTTATTTTTTCCACTTTACTACATCCGATACATGAGCAAGTACCATTTGTAGTTTACACTAAAAATCATTTTATGAATTGGTTTATTCAGTTGTTTTCACAACATAGTATAGCCCAAACAGTTATTGTATACGGATGTATAATAGCTATTGGGATTTTATTAGGAAAACTTAAAGTTTTCAATATTTCATTAGGCATTACTTGGGTTTTATTCGCCGCCATCTTTGCGGCATACCTTGGAATTGAAGTAGAAAAATCTACCGTAGACTTTTTGCGAGACTTCGGATTAATTCTATTTGTTTATTCTGTAGGATTACAAGTAGGTCCCGGATTCTTTGCCTCCTTAAAAAAGCAGGCCCTTATAGTAAACATGCTTGCTGCCATTATTGTATTAACAGGTCTTGGAATAACAATTGCTTTTCATTACATATCGGGAAGTGATATTGGTACCATGACAGGCGTTATGTCGGGCGCCGTAACCAATACACCAGGATTAGGTGCAGCAACACAAGCCATTAGCAACTTACAATTAAAAGGATTGAAACCGGGCGATATAGGCTTAGCCTATGCCGTTGCTTATCCATTTGGGGTAGTTGGTATCATTATTGTAATGCTTGTATTGAAAAAGATATGGAAAGTAAATGTAGATGATGAGAAAATTAAACATATGCGTTTAAAAATGCTCAACCCTGCACGACCAGTCATCATCAATCTTGCTGTAACCAATCCTCAATTATACAATCAACCTGCAAGTATTATTTCTTCTATTCTGAAGAGTAATATTGTTATTTCCAGAATGTACCGTAAAGGCGAAGTATTCTCTCCTACAATTGGTACCGTATTAATGGAAGGAGACGTTATTTTATTTGTAGCACCAAAGGAAACAATACCACAATTGAAAATTCTGGTAGGAGAAGAAAGTAAGATTAACCTGAAAGAAGTAAAAGGTAGTACTTTGATTAAAAGAAAGATTGTAGTTACTTATAAATCTGCAACACATAAAAAACTGGGTGATATGCCTGAACTTTATCAGGATGATTGTACAATAACCCGTATCAGCAGAGCAGGTATTGAATTTATTGCCGATTCTACTACTATATTCCATATTGGTGATTTAGTAACGGTAGTAGGTTCTGAAGAATCAATTGCTTCTATTGAAAAGGTACTTGGAAA
>CANFLJ010000026.1 GCA_947447815.1 Chitinophagaceae bacterium
GCTTCTACTACCTTAAAAAGAGGATTAACCAAAAGGATAATTCCTTGTCTGGATATAAAAGATGGAAGGACTGTGAAGGGTACCAATTTTGTTGCCTTAAGAGATGCAGGTGATCCTATAGAACTAGCTTCACTGTATGCAAAACAAGGTGCAGATGAGCTGGTGTTTCTGGATATTACTGCCACTCATGAGAAAAGAAAAACATTAAGCGATCTGGTTAATCGCATATCACAACATATTAATATTCCTTTTACGGTAGGGGGTGGAATTAGTTCAGTAGAAGATGTTTCTGCTTTGCTGGCCAATGGTGCTGATAAGATTTCCATTAATAGTGCAGCGTATAAAAATCCTGCATTAATCAATCAAATGGCAAAGGAATTTGGTAGCCAGTGTGTAGTGTTGGCTATTGATACCAAGAAGGAGGCTGATGGCGAATGGTATGTTTATTTAAATGGAGGTAGGGTAAAAACAAATACCCGATGCATCGATTGGGCAATATCTGCTGTCAACAATGGTGCGGGTGAAATATTGCTTACATCTATGAATAATGATGGTACCAAACAAGGGTTTGCGCTGGATATTACCAAAACACTTTCTACCTTGCTTTCCGTGCCTGTTATTGCCAGTGGTGGAGGTGGTTCTTTGGAACATTTCAAAGATGTCTTTAATATTGCAGATGCTGATGCTGCTCTGGCGGCCAGTGTTTTTCATTTTAGTGAAATGGAGATTCCTGATTTAAAAAGATATTTGCACGCTGAAAATGTTTCGGTTCGCAGGTAAGATTATTCAAATAAAACGATTTTTATGCCGGTTAATGATATTCTGAAAATGCCTATTACTTCGATGGGCGCTGGTTTTATTTCTAAAGAATTTATCCCTGAGGGAAAAGATGAATATCATTTGAGGGATATACAGGAAAGGAGTGGTATTAACTACCGTCAGCTTTCTGCTTATGAAATAGAAGTGCTTGTTAGAAACCGCAATACCAGTGATGACTGGAACAAGATTCTGGTGTCAGATGCCTTTAATCCCGAACTTGTAAAAAGCTGTAAATTTTATGGTCTTGTACGAATTGGAAAGCTGGAACCATACTGTCTTTCCTTCAGTAATTTAAAGCTGCCTGTGGGACTGTATAATTCTACTATTATCAGTTGCGATTTTGGTGATAATGTAGTGATTACCAACGTACGATATCTGGCATATTACATCATAGGAAATGAAGCTATGATTGTAAATGTAAATGAGATGCAAACTACCAATTATGCAAAATTTGGTAATGGTATTGTAAAGGATGGAGAAACAGAAAGCCTTAGGATATGGCTGGAAATATGCAACGAAAATGCTGGCAGGAAAGTAATACCTTTTAATGGTATGCTAGCAGGGGATGCTTACCTGTGGAGCAGAAATAGAGATGATGATGCATTGATGAGCAAATTCAAGGAATTTACTGATTCAATGTTTGACAAGAAAAGAGGGTTCTATGGAAAGGTGGGTAATAGAACAGTAGTTAAAAACTGTGCTATTATCAAAGATGTATGGATAGGTAGTGATGCGTATATAAAAGGCGCTAACAAACTTAAAAACCTTACCATCAAATCTGGTCCAGAAGGAAGAACCCAAATAGGGGAGGGCTGCGAATTAGTGAACGGAATAGTGGAATATGGCTGCAAGGTTTTTTATGGTGTAAAGGCAGTTCGTTTTATAATGGCCTCCAACTCTCAGTTGAAATATGGAGCAAGATTGATTAACTCTTATCTGGGTAATAATGCGACCATATCTTGTTGTGAGGTGTTGAATTCATTGATATTCCCTTCGCATGAACAACACCATAACAACTCGTTTTTATGTGCTGCTTTGATAATGGGTCAAAGTAATATTGCTGCTGGCGCTACACTTGGGTCCAATCATAATTCAAGAGGTGCTGATGGAGAGTTTGTTGCTAAAAGAGGCTTCTGGCCTGGCTTGTGTGTGAGTATTAAACATAACTCCGAATTAGCTTCTTTTACTATACTGGCAAAAGGAGATTATCCTGCAGAACTTAATATACCAATCCCTTTTTCTCTGGTAAGTACCGATATTACGAATGATCGTTTATTGGTAATGCCAGGATACTGGTTCCTGTATAATATGTATGCACTGGCTAGAAATAGTTGGAAGTATATTGATAGAGACAGAAGATCTGATAAAACACAGCATATTGAGTATGATTATCTGGCACCTGATACGGTAAATGAAATGTTTGATACTTTGTATCTCTTGCATGAATTAACTGGCAAAGCATACTTAGAGGCTCATCAACCAGGTAAGTTGATTAATGTGAATGATTGTATTAAACATGGTAAAAGATTATTTGAATCTGATATAGAGGCAGTAGATGCATTAGAGGTTACCACCGATAAATTTGAAAACGCTAAGCGTAAAACAGTATTCATAAAAGTGGGTAATTCATACCGTACCTATAGTAAAATGATACGCTATTATGGGACACTTCAATTGCTGGAATTAATCAAACATCATAACATTAAAAATATAGCTGAGATAGCTGCTCATTTACCATCAAAAATGGTTCGTGGAGAATGGATGAATATTGGTGGTCAGTTGATTCCTACTAAGGAAGTTACAGCAATGAAGAACTCTGTAAAAAAAGGGAAAATAAAATCCTGGGATGGTATCCATGACTTTTACAGATTAGAAAGTGTGGAGTATACCCACAAAAAAATGATTCATGGGTTAGCTTCCTTGCAAGAAAGTACCGGTATTAAACTAAATGCATTAACAAGTACTCAGTTGAAGGAATTATTGTTGGAATCTGTGGATTGTAAAAAATGGATTGTAGAAAATATTCGTACTTCAAGAGAGAAAGATTATAGTAATCCTTTCCGTAATATGGTATATGAAAATGATGCTGAAAGAGATGCAGTATTGGGTAAAATGGATGATAATTCTTTTATCAACGATCAGGAAGCGGAGCTTGTTTCTTATACTGCAGAAGTAAATGCGCTGATTAGAAAAATGAAATTGAAATAGTTTAATTATTGCTATGCCCTCTTCTTGTAAAAGGGCATAGCAAAGCTGTTATTTTATAATTCTAAGTTTAGCATAATTCAGCATAATCTTTCTTTCTCCATTTAGTTCAAACTCAATAGTAGCAATAGGATTGTGGCTACTTCCTTCTATCTTCATGATGATGCCAAAGCCAAATTTCTGGTGTTCTATTTTATGACCAGCTTCCATATCGGATACATCACTTGCTTCAAAATTGCCAGAAGGTGTATGAGCAGTCAATTTAGGAATGGCCGTACTCTTGGTTAAATATGAAAGACCTTTTTTCTCTGGTGGTGGGCCATATTTTTTAGCAGCTTGTTCTGCATCGTTGATTGCAAATCCATTGCCACTATTTCTGCTAAAGCTTGAGCCAAAACTATTGCCTCCGCCCATCATGCGCGAGCTACTGGCAGCATGCGTCATATCAAGCAATTCTTTAGGCATTTCATCCAGGAATCTACTAGGTTCATTCTGTACCAGTTGTCCAAATCTATAGCGCGAATTAGCAAAGCTTATCCATAGTTTATCTTTAGCTCGGGTAACGGCTACATAGTACAATCGACGTTCTTCTTCCAGCTCTTCACGGGTATTGATAGACATGGCACTTGGAAACAAAGTTTCTTCTACACCCACTACAAATACACAACCAAATTCCAGTCCCTTAGCAGCGTGTATGGTCATTAATTTTACAACGTCTACGTTCTCTTCGTCTTTATCTGTATCGGTTAGTAAAGTAATTTGTTGTAAGTAGCTACCTAAGCTTTTGTCGCCCTGTTCGCCATCGTCATTGGAAGGCGATTCTGTCCACTCTTTTATGGAGTTTAAAAGCTCCTGTACGTTCTCGTATCGTTGTAATCCTTCTGTGGTTTTATCGTTGAATAATTCCTTTACAATGTTGGTGTGTTTTCCTACCTGTACAGCCACATCATAAGCATTGTTGGTTTCCAGCATCGTCTGGAAATAACGAATCATTGTAGTAAAATTATTCAGTGCTTCCAATGTGCCTGCTTTGAAGCCAAATTCACCTGCACGTTTCACTACTTCATACATCGTGATGTTGTGCTCGTTGGCATAAATAACACACTTTTCAATAGTTGTTTTACCAATGCCTCTTGCAGGAAAATTGATTACTCTTTTTAGTGCTTCCTCATCCTGCTGGTTAACTATTATTCTTAAATATCCCAACATATCTTTTACCTCCTTACGCTGGTAAAAGCTAAGCCCACCATATATCTTATAGGCTATGCCCATTCTGCGTAAGCTTTCCTCAAATGCACGGCTCTGTGCATTGGTACGGTAAAGAATAGCAAAGTCTTTATTGTAATAATGATTGCGTAATTTCTGTTCCTTAATAGTATCGGCTACAAACTTACCTTCATCATTATCGGTACCTGTTCTAATCAGTTTTATCAGCTCGCCTGTTTCATTATCGGTCCATAAAACTTTAGGTAACTGATTCTTGTTATTGCCAATTACTTTGTTGGCAACATTCAGAATGTTTTGCGTACTTCTATAGTTCTGTTCCAGCTTAATAACTTTTACATCATCGTAGTCTTTCTGAAACTGTAGTATGTTTTCGATGGTAGCTCCTCTAAAGCTATAGATACTTTGCGCATCATCGCCCACCACACAAATATTTTCGTGTACTGCTGCCAGCAATTTAGTTATTTCGTACTGTACAGGATTGGTATCCTGATACTCATCTATCATGATGTATTTAAACTTATGCTGATACTTATGCAAGGCTTCGTTATGCGTTTTTAACAGCTCATACATTTTTAATAATAAGTCGTCAAAATCCATTGCACCATTCTTAAAACAACGGGCAGCATAAGCGGCATATATTTTAGCAATTGCAGGTCGGTTAGCACGGGCATCTTCCTGTTGCAACGCACTATCCATCAGGTATTGCATTGGTCCCATCAGGGCATTCTTTGCAGAAGATATTCTGTTGTGAACGATATTGGGCTTATAGTGTTTTTCATCCAGTCCCATCTCTTGTACAACTGTCTTTATTACACTCCTGCTTTCATCCGTATCATAGATGGTGAAATTGCTTGGGTACCCTATTTTACTTGCTTCGTATCGGAGTATCTTGGCAAAAACGCTATGGAAAGTTCCTATGTAAAGATTCCTGGCTTCGGTACTTTGCAAAGTTCTTTCTATACGCTCTTTCATTTCGGCAGCGGCCTTATTGGTAAAGGTCAATGCCAGTATATTAAAAGCATCTACTCCATTCGCCATCAGGTGTGCAATACGGGTAGTAAGTACTTTAGTTTTTCCGCTTCCGGCACCTGCAACAATCATTAAGGGGCCTTTGGTATGTTCCACGGCCGCTCTTTGTTGCTCATTCAATCCTCTTAAATATTCATGCATAGATGCAAATGTATTAGGTACAGTAAAATATTATTAATTATGTGGGAAAATGACTATAAATATCTTAGAAAGGGCTGATGGAAACAAACTATTATTCAGCCTGATTATTAGAATTGCCAAAACATTTGTTATTTTACAACCTCCAAAACAAGTTTATTATGCAGTTTGGTATTATAGGAAGCGGAAGTTGGGCAACTGCCATAGCGAAAATTTTAACGGATAATGGTCATATTATTAACTGGTGGGTACGAAAAGAAGAGACCATCAGTATTATCAAGAACCGTAAACACAACCCTCACTATCTTAGTTCGGCTTATTTTGATATGTCTCGGGTAAAACTTTCTTCTTCACTCGAAGAAGTAGTTGCCAATAGCAATTCAGTCGTTATTGCTTTACCTTCGGCTTATATTCATGAAGCACTCTCTAAAGCACCAACTACTATTTTTGATAACAAAAGAGTAATCTCTGCCGTAAAAGGAATTATACCACATTCCAATCAGCTGGTACAAGATTATATGGCAAAACATTTTAAGGTAAAAGCCGACAATTTCTTTACCGTTCTGGGCCCTTGTCATGCAGAAGAAGTTGCCGCCGAAAAATTATCCTATCTTACTTTCTCCGGTAATAATTTAATCAGAACACAGCTTATTGCGGATGCATTTAAGAGCGAATACATTAATACCATTACCAATACCGATTTATTGGGTACGCAATATGCTGCAGTACTTAAAAATATTTATGCCCTAGGTGCAGGTATAGCACATGGACTGGAATACGGTGATAATTTTTTGAGTGTATTTATAGCAAATGCGGCTAAAGAAATGAATGCGTTTTTAAAAATAGCTTCCCCCGAAGCCAATGAAGACTATGCCGCATCGGTTTATCTGGGCGATCTGCTGGTTACTTGTTACTCACTCTACAGTAGGAATAGAACCTTTGGAAATATGATAGGGAAGGGGTATAGTGTAAAGGCTGCTCAACTGGAATTAAACATGGTTGCCGAGGGGTATAATGCCAGTAAGTGCATTCATCTTGCCAATAAAAATATCCATGCTAATATTCCTATCGCGGATACTATTTTTAGTATTTTATGGGAGAAAGTGCCGGCGCAACAAGGATTTAAAACTATAGAAACATTGTTAAGATAATTGATCGGCATCTACAATTACTCTTCAATCACTATTTTTGACCACTAATTAAGAAACATTGAAAGCGAGAAATCTATTTTTTATCATATTGGCGGTGATCGTTGCAGATCAGGCTTTGAAATTTTATATCAAACTAAATTACATACCAGGGCAGGAAAGAGCAGTACTGGGTCATTGGTTTAATCTTCACTTCGTAGAAAATGAAGGAATGGCCTGGGGATGGAAGTTTGGGGGTGCTGTAGGTAAAATAATTCTTACTTTATTCAGACTGGTAGCCGTTATCTGGGGTACCTTTCTGCTGAAAGATTTTATTAAAAAGGGATACCATAAAGGATTTATTGTTTGTGCTGGATTGATATATGCCGGCGCATTAGGAAACCTGATAGACAGTCTTTTTTATGGAATGATATTTGACGTTAGTTTCAATACCATGACTTTCGAAGGGGGGCATATGGTAGCTAAGGCATTTACGGGTCATAGCTATGGAACATTCTTGCATGGCAAAGTGGTAGATATGCTTTACTTTCCATTAATCAATACTACTTTACCAAACTGGATTCCTGTATGGGGTGGACAACAGTTTGAATTCTTTCAACCGGTATTTAATATTGCAGATGCGGCTATTTCTGTAGGGGTAATTGTTATCCTGTTGTTTCAGAATATTTTCTTCAAAAAAGCGCTTAATCAGTAGAAGCTGTGTTAGATAAATTTAATCTGAAGGGAATATAAAGTAAAATGCTAAAAGATATCCTAATATACCTGTACCAATCCAGATTACTAGATTGCAATAGTTACTGATCCTTAAAAATGTTTCTACGTTTTCATCTATATCATCAATGGTCATTGACAAATTATGCCATTTAAGGGAACTTCTGGTAAACATTTTAAATCTTCTTTTAGGAATCATAAAGAAGTATACCAACTTAATTAGTATAGCAACAATGATAAAAACTAGAAGTGTTATTTCTATAAAATGAACATCCATTACGAAGCAATTTTTTTGCATATATACATGATTTTGTTTTATAAAATGTTCTCTGTCAATTTTTTTTATAAAATAAAACCATCAATGGGTATAATTTTATAATATGGAGCTAAAAGCAAAAAAATGTTGTATTAATGGAGGCCTATTCTTGTTATTAATTAAGGAATAAATAAAAAAGAGGGATAATACACAATGCATTATCCATCTTTTAATGAAGAAATATTTTCTAAATTACACCAAATACTATTACCCCAACTTCTGTGCTCCAGTTGCCGGTTGGTTCGCCTTTATAAATATAGATGGCTTTATATTTCCAGTGCTGGCTAACATTTAAAGGTGGCAATTCGCTGGCATCCAGATAATCGGCATACAGGCTGGTGGCTATTTGAATATATCCTTTCCCATCCCCTTTATCCTTCCACACTTCATATCCCTGAAAAATTCCTTTTGTTACGTGTAATAATGGGTGGCCTCCTGTAGCCAATTTAATGGTAAGTTCAGCAGTAGCTTCCTCTGGTTTTGGCAATGGTGATATATCTATAATTCCTAACTTAATTCCAATATTCTCTGTAAAATTTGGACTCTTAAAGCAATCTTGTATTATATCAGAAAATAAAGCGTGAACATTTGCTTTTGGTACTAATGGCAATATTTCAGGATATACAGGAAGTTCAGGTATAGCACCTAATATTTCATTTTTATTACCATGCAATAATAGCGTTTTATAAGAAGTGAAGGAATGAGAAGATTTCATTAATTCAGGATGCATACTCACTATTAATTGAACCATTGGGTTACTTTGAACAAGGGAAGCAACTTTTGCGGCAGATAAACCTAAAAGGGTAGTATAATCGCCTATTATCTTACAAAAATTTAATATTTGAATAGCAAGTAATAAGTCTGTTTTTGCGATATATGATTTCATTTTATTTTTTTAATTTGATACTAAATGATTAAAAATAGTCTGTTTTGATGTTGTTTAATAGCATTAATCATTTACTAATAATAAGGTCTATTCCAACATCGAAGTGTGCTGATAGAAACAACATTTGTAGGCGATAAATAGATTCCAGCAGCCGAAAAACAGTTTGATGTAGGGCTACAAACGTTTCTTGTAGCCGAATAATTATGACTAGCAACCTTACAAAATGCTCCAGTAGCCGATAAATAGTTTGTTGTAGGGTTACAAACGTTTCTTGTAGTCAAACAATAATGTTCAGTAGCCTTACAAGATGTTCCAGTAGCCGATAAATAAGTTGTTGTTGGGTTACAAATGTTATTTGTAACGTAGGAGTATATTGCTTCAGAATTGAAAAATAGATGAAAATTGACGTTCTGGAGCTTGAATTTCCCAATCGGACATGAGTGAAATGTTTTTGATGTGTTCTCTATGCAGTTGCATTTTTTCTCAACACCAGAAAAAGAATCTAAACACAAAGTCAGATCTTTTTTCATTATGATTCTTAAGAGAGATTGAATCCCTGCTAAGGCGGCGAAACTAAGGGACGATCAATTCTAAAAAAATGACAATTGTCATAAATTAAAAATAATTTGAAATAAGTACTAAGGAATGATGCAAAAAGGGTATCAAATTCCATAGATGATATCACTTAAATAGTTACCGCTAATATTTAATTCATTTTATTGTAAAATATTACTAGTTTATTAGGCATTTTGTTACTTAACATTTATACAAAATATGGATAGAAACAATAGCAATTACCCACTTTAATTTTAATTAGTCAACAACGTAAAAGTTAATATACCGTTGGTTTTGAGAATTTTGGAGCAACCTGTGTTATGGCATTTTTAATATTTTATTAGGTAAAATCGTAACATTTCCAAATCCGCAAACGAAACCGAGAACGTTTGCGGTAATTTTATTAGCATTTTATTATCAAATTGGAAAATTTCAACAGTAACTTAGCGGATGAATTTAGTAGGATAAAGTTTGTTCTATAGGGTTGTTGTATTATTTACGATTGGATATTATAACCCATAAATCTCATCAAATAGTTAAACACTAAAGTAAAAACACGATAAAGCAAGTTATATGAAAAAAGCAGTACTAAAACAATACTCGCCTGTTTCAAATATTTTTTTGAATTATTCCAATATAAATAATGCTAGTTATATGAAATTAAAGGTCTTCCTTTCAATTATTTTTATAGGTATTAGTAATATGATACTATTCCCTTCTACAGTAGTAGCTCAGACTGAGTATTTCCGAGAAGGATTTGATACTACTTCTACATTCTCTACTGATATCAATAATATAGCCCCAAAATATAGTGTAGGTACTAGTAAAGTAGGAACTTGGTATGGGAATGGTGCAGTAATAACGGTAGGTGGTGTTACAAACAGTTGCATAGGTTCTATACCAACTATAGGAAGAAGTCATATTAGACTAAGGTCTACGGTTGCATCTCCTGATACTGCTTATTTAATAACTCCTGTATTAGATTTTGGAATTGCAAATCTTAATTTTATTGCCGGCAGATTTGGTAGAACTTTTACAATCTGGACTACAACTGATACTTTGGCTACCACTACTTCTTGGACTTTAATTAAGGCATTTAAACCCGATACCTGCATTTTAGCACCAAATCTTTTCACTACAGTTGCAGTTAATAGTGTAAATGCTAAAAGGCTTAAGATTCAAGGTAAGGGTGATGCTGATTTTGATAGTGTATGGATAACCAGTATAAATCCAATACTACCTGTAAGTTTTACCAAAGTAACTGCTACTATATCCAACGGAATGGCAAGAGTAAGTTGGGAGATTGGTAGTGAACTAAATACTATAGGGTATGAAATTGAAAAATCGGTTGATGGGAAAAATTTTAAAACAGAAGGAAGCATAAAATCAAATAATGCCAATAAGTATAGCTGGATTGACGCTGCTATTTTATCAAAATTATTTTATTATAGAATTAAAGCTATTAATAAAGATGGTAATTTTTGTTACAGTAATGTAATTAAAGTGAATGCTACAAAAACTCCTGAATTAGCTGTTTATCCAAATCCTGTAATGAATAGATTGCTAAATGTGCAGATTAGTAACTTTAATAAAGGAAATTTCCAATTGAATTTAATAGCAACGAACGGACAGGTTGTATATACTAAATCGGTAGTGTGCGATGCAGGTGTTTTGGCATTATCTATAGCATTGCCTAATAATGTAGAAAAAGGCATTTATCAATTACTATTGACAGACGGACAAACTAACAATTCTAAAACAATTTCTATCCAATAAGAAAAATATCTCGTTGGGATATTACTTAATAATAAAACGGTTCTAACATGAAAAAAGCAACACAGCAACAATTTACATCTGTTTCAAACAGATTTATTACTGTATCAAATAAGAATAGTAATATGAAAAAGAATCTACTTAAAGCAGTTAAGTTTTCGCTTATGCTGCTATTTTGCCTAGTAATTGGTAAAACATCGCAAGCGCAGGTAATTTTTGAAGATTTTGGATCTACTTATTGGGCAACAGCAACAGTTAGTACAGGTAATTCAATAACAAATTCTGTAACTGCCACTACAGCTTCAGTTTCCCTAACCTCATGGTCTGCAAATACTACTTCGGGTACAGGAACAGCAAATTCTGCTGCATACACTACTGCTGGAGGAACAGTAACTGGTAATTGGTCATGGTATTATAGTAAAGCAAGTGTTTTTCATTCTACTGCTAATACCTCAATGTCCAGAAGACACTCAAATCCTGCTAGTTTAGTAATGGGAAGTTCCAGTAGTTTTTTGATTACTCCAGTTGTTCCAAACGGAGTTACTACAATTACTTTCTGGGCAATTACAAATAGTGCGACTTCTACTCCTTTTCAAGTTGGATTGAATACCAATACTACATTAGCAGTGCCTACTACTGGAAGTTCAAGTGGAGGTACAGCTTACCTACTCAGTTCATCTAACATTGTAATTGGCACTGCTTGGGCTCAATATACCTATAGTAACAGCGGCACTTATACTGGATTACCAGCTAGACTTGGACTATATAATTCAACTGGTCAAACTTTGGAAATTGA
>CANFLJ010000027.1 GCA_947447815.1 Chitinophagaceae bacterium
ATATGCATTGTTTTCCCAACTCCTCCGGAAACATTTAGGCCACCATTATACAAAGCAACGCTTCCCTTTACTGAAATATCAGTTTGTAAACTTGTAGTACCCGATTTACCTGAAGCTCCTATATTTATATCATACAAACTAGAAGGTTGTGAACCTGTGTAATTGAATGTTGTATTATAATTAGTATGGCTTGTAAAATTTGCATCAAAAGGATTGGTAGCACTTCCGTTGGCTGTATTAACTACTGATTGATAAAAATAATAAGTAGGAGTATTTGAACTAGCGCCTGTATAGTTTGAAGATGGAACAACTCCATAAATATAACCTGGAGATGCCGTAGATGTTTCAGTTCCTAACCAGTTGAAAGAGGAGGGTAAAGTTCCGCCTGCAGCACCTAATTGAGCCCAGGTAACTTTCAATTCAAAATTAGAACCAGAACTGGAACCCATTTGAGTAATTATTGTTGTTGGCGAACTCCAGCCGGAACCGGAGTTAGTTGTTACTTCAGCATAATTGCCTCCATTAGTCAGAAAATAAAGTCTGGCTTTTCCTACAAATGGAAGATTAGGAGTAACACTATAATCGTTTTTTCCTGTCAGAGATCCATTAGTCCCTATTGCAACTCCACCATTATTTACTGAATTAGGATTAATATCCAGATAAACAATACATGGCTCTGAAGGGTTTGCTCCAGACCTTGCTATATATAAATAGGTATTATCCCAACACATAAACCAACCATTTCCAGTACTATTATAATATTCAGCACTTGATATATTGCCATCTTGAACAGGGGCGGCTCCTGTTACATACTGTGCATTTGTCTTTATACTTATGCTACAAAGTGTAATAAGCGTAATTAGTAGATGTTGTTTCATATAGCAAAATTAATATTATTGTGTATTTTTTACACATTATTGATAAAAATAGCAATCTAATTCTTCGCTAAGGTAGTAAAAGGATTTAAATAATATCTTATTTAATTGAAGATAATGTATAAAAAGAACATGCATCAGCATAAATAACAAATTTTGTGTTAGGATTTATGGCCTATTTATTAAAGAATTTAATCAAAACACAATTTGTCCATTTGGAATACAAAATAATTATATAATAATACCTCCAAATCAACTTTTAGATCAATAAATATTGCATTGGAAGCGATGAAATATTTCTACATAACAAGAAGTATATTTTAGGTAGCAATACAATATTGTTTGGTAGCAAGAAAATATTTGAAGTGCAATAGACCTTTTATATTCTACAAAAAAGAGAATTAACTAGTAACCTGATGGTATTTTATAATAAATCAGGGGTATTGAATGCTATAAAAAAAATTAAAACATTCAATATCCCTGAAAAATTTTAAAGAAAGACTATTTTACAATTAATGACCTCCTGATTTATTTAAAGCATCGAAATTGATACCTTGAGATTGTAATATGCTTTTTGCTCTGAAGGCATAAAAAGCAAGGTACAGAAAACAGATTACCCCAATTATATAACTGTAATGAATGCCAATACTATCTGCTACCACTCCTTGTAACCAGCTAACAATACCACCACCCATAATCATCATGATCAACAGGCTACTTCCTTGATTGGTATGTTTTCCTAAACCTGCTACCGCTATTGTAAAAATACAAGGCCATAAAGTGCTACAGAATAGTCCTACACTCATAAACGCAAAAGCACTCAACATGCCTTCTGTTAGCATACCAATTATTAATGCAGCAACACCAGCAAGAGAGAAGATCAATAACATTCTTACTGGATTATTTTTACTAAGTATATCAGCAACAAGCATTACCGCAATCACAATTGCATAAACGTAAAACTGATCTACAGAACGATTGGCAATTGTATTGACCAATAAGAACACAGCAAATGCTACATAAGGCATTAAGAATTTAAGTACTTGCTGAAAACCTTTGCTCACATCAAAAACACCAACAGCACCGGTCCATCTACCAATCATTAAACTAGCCCAGTACAAAGAAATAAAAGGAGCAACATTCTGTGTGGTTACTTTTAAATTTTGCTCTAAGTAAGCAGGCAAGTTACTAGCTGTAGCAACCTCTACCCCTACATATACAAAGATAGCAATCATACCCATTATTAATTGCGGGTAAGCAAAAGCAGATGCTTTATGTACTATTTTATCGGTAGCAGTTACTTCTGTTTCCAGCACATGTTCCAGTTCTATTTTATTAGGCACCGATGAAAACTTTATCATAATAGCAACCAATATAAAAGCTACACCAAGTATCAGGTATGGAGTCTTTACACTTTCGATACTAGCCTCCGTATTGGCAGCAGCTACACTACCAAAGATGGCAAAGCTTACAATTAATGGCCCGATAGTAGTACCAAGATTATTGATACCACCCGCCAGCGTTAAACGCTGAGCGCCTGTTTTAGGATCGCCCATTACAATAGCTAAAGGATTAGCAGCTATCTGTTGAAGCGAGAATCCGAGACCTACAATAAACAGACCCGAAATCATTAATATAAAAGAACCGTTGTTGGCAGCTGGATAAAATAGTAAAGTACCAAGAGCAGAGATGACCAAGCCTAGAGCAATTCCATTCTTATAGCCCATTTTATTCAATAAATCACCACCAGTAAGTTTGGAAATTACGAAATATATAATTGACCCTACCGTATACGCAACATAAAAAGCAACGGACACTAACTGACTCTGTGCCTGAGAAAGACTAAAAGCCTTTTTGAACACAGGTATTAAAATATCATTACTGGCTGCTACAAAACCCCAGAAAAAGAAAACCGTAATAAGGGTTCCAAATTGAGACCACTTTGTTTGCTGTTGTTGCATAAATTTATTGTATTAAATAGATAAAGTAAGAAATATAAAAGTCGTTAAATGGTTTTAATTTACTAACTCAAATTTATCAGTCAGCCTGATATCCTCGGAGGAGGCACCAATCATTAAATCGAATTCTCCAGGCTCAGAATCCCAGATTAATTGTTGATTATAGAAAGACAATTTTTCGTTATCGATTACAAATTTAATGGTTTTGGATTCTCCAGCCTTCAACATCAGTTTTGTAAAATCTTTCAGTTCTTTTATAGGTCGAACTAAAGAAGAAACTTTGTCGCGCAGATATAACTGTACTATTTCTTCCCCATCCAATTTTCCAGTATTTGTAAGTGTGAAAGAAACTTCTATTTGCTCTTTCTTAGCCATCTTCTTTTTGCTTAATTGCAGATTGCTATAGCCAAAAGTCGTATAGCTTAATCCATAACCAAAAGGGTATTTAGGAGTAGAAGGTATATCTCTGTATGAAGATTTATAAACATGATCTTCCTCCTTTATAACTGGTCGCCCTGTATTAAAATGGTTATAATAAACAGGTATCTGACCTACCACTCTAGGAAAAGTCATGGTAATTTTTGCTGAAGGATTATAGTCACCAAATAATACATCGGCAATAGCATTGCCAGCTTCGCTACCTAACCACCATGTGTATAAAATTGAGGGTGCGTTGTCGGCAGTATAATTAAAAACCAAGGGGCGCCCTGTATTAATCAGCACAACAACCGGCTTGCCAGTTGCCAGCATTTCTTTAACCAGATCTTCCTGTACACCAGGAATATTAATATTGCTTCTGCTATGTCCTTCCCCACTCAAGTCTCTTCTTTCGCCAATACTGAGTATGATCACATCGGCTTGTTTTGCAACCGCTATAGCTTCGGCAAAACCATCTTTATTATCCCCTTCTATATCGCATCCCTTTGCGTATAAAACGGCAGTACTTTTACCTACTTTATTTTGTAAGCCTTGCCATTGAGATACTATAAAACTGGAATCTGCGCCTGGAATATCTATATCCCAGAATCCTTTATTCTGTTTTACTTCTTTTACCAATGGTCCAATAAAAGCAATTGTTTTTATATTTTTAGATAAAGGCAGAATGTTCTTTTCATTCTTTAATAATACGATACTTTTTGTAGCAGCTTCACGAGCAACTTTTGCATGATTGGTATTGTTTAGAGCAATTGTTTCTCTTAGTGGGTTGCAGTACTTATAAGGATTATCGAATAAACCTAACTCGAATTTCTTCTTTAAAATTCTTTTCACTGCATCATCAAGCAGGTTGATAGAAATCTTTTTATCACTGATTAATTTTGCAAGGTTATTCTTATAACAACGACTCTCCATATCCATATCAGCACCTGCTGTAATAGCAGTTTGAGCAGCATCGTATTCATTGGAAACATAACCATGATCTACTAATTCACCAATGGTACCCCAATCTGTTACTACAAATCCTTTAAAGCCCCATTTCCCTTTTAATATATCGCGTAGCAATACTTTATTGCCAGTAGAAGGCACGCCATTTATATCATTGAATGCATTCATTAAAGTAGCAGCGCCAGCATCAACAGCAGCCTTGAAAGGAGGCAAATAAACCTCCCATAAAGTTCTGTCGCTGATATCAACCGAATTATAATCGCGGCCACCAATTGCAGCACCATAAGCCGCAAAATGCTTAACACATGCCATTACCGAATTGGTATCTCCTAACGATTTACCCTGAAATCCTTTTACTCTTGCATATGCAATTTTTGAACCCAGATAAGTATCCTCACCTGCTCCTTCCATTACTCTACCCCAACGAGGATCTCGGGAAATATCAACCATTGGAGCGAAAGTCCAGTGAATACCCGATGCACTTGCTTCGGTAGCAGCAACTCTTGCAGTCAGTTCTATAGCATCCATATCCCAGCTACAAGCCTCTGCTAAAGGAATAGGAAAAGTTGTTTTATAGCCATGTATTACATCTTGTCCAAAGATCAGTGGAATCTTTAAACGGGATTGCATAGCTACATTTTGCCAGCTTCTGGTACGTTCAGTACCTAATGTATTGAGTAATGATCCAACCTGGCCACTTTTTATCTGGTTAAATTTATCGTTATCTACTGTTACCGGGCCAGTTGCTCTCCCATCATCATTAAACTGATTTAACTGACCAATCTTTTCCTCCATTGTCATTAGACTTAATACAGAATCAACTTTCTGATCAATGGTTTTCTTTTGTGCTGTAACATTATACATCAACAATGTTGACAATAATACTCCACCTATTCTCCATCTGAATTTATGCATATTAATATACTAATGTTTGAATTGAATGCGGTAAAATAGTTATTTCAGTGCTCAAATTATGTACACATAAGAAGTACACAATCTTTTTGTCGGATGCATTCATTACGACTGTCACCAGCTTACCATCAGGATTAACAAATGAAGTAGAAGACAACTGACTTCTACTGGTTACCGTAGAAATTCTTTTGGCACCTTGATCAATAAATTTAGAGAAATGACCTATGTAGTAATAGGAAGGTGTATAAATTAATTCTCCTGTTTTAGTATTGGCATGAACTGGTGCAAAGCAAAAATTACCAACGTGATTTGGACCACCATGTTCATCTAATAATATATTCCAATCGGTCCAGCCTACGGTACCATTATTAAAATCATTAATCATTGAACGGGCATACTTTTCTCCGTTTACCCAATGCTGATAATTGTTAGGATTAAAGCTTTCTGCACATCCTTCGGTAAAAAATAAATTTTTATCGGGATACATTGTCCTTACCTTCTCAATATTATCATACATTGGATCGCCGCCACTCCAATCTTCATACCAGTGATAGCCAATTCCCCATACAAATTTCTTAGCCACCTGATCTTCTAAAATCACAGATGCTCTTTGTGCAATAAGATCTCTGTTGTGATCCCAAATAATAATTTTTTTATTTCCAAGACCGGCATTGGCTAATGTTGGGCCAAGATATTTCTTTAAAAAATCACATTCATCCTGTGCTGTATAAATACAAGATTCCCATTGTTGAGTAGCCATTGGTTCGTTCTGCACTGTTAGTCCCCATACAGGCACTCCAGCAGTTTGATAACTCTTGATAAACTTCACATAATAGTTTGCCCATGACTGATAATATGCAGGTAATAATTTACCACCATGCAGCATATTGTTATTGCTTTTCATAAACGCCGGAGGACTCCAAGGACTTGCGAATAAACGGGCTTTATGACCACTCGTTTCCATTGCTCTTTTAATCAATGGAATTCTGAATTTTAAATCATGGTCAACAGAAAATGTTTTTAAAGAAGAATCACCTTCCTTAACATATATATAGCTATCAGAACTAAAATCGCAACTATGAATATTTGTTCGGATTACGGTATACCCTATCCCCTTTTCCTTGCTATAATATGCATTTAATAATTCCTTTTGTTTTTCTGCAGGCAATGTTGCAAAAACCTCAGCACTGGCATCGGTAATGGCACCGCCTATACCCACAAAAGTCTGGAATGTTTTATTTGGAAAAACAAATACACAAGTCTGCGTTTCTAAAGGCTGAGCATGATCAACAAATTTATAATTACCCATTTTAGTTAATCTTAGGTTAGTACTATCAGCAGTTGTATATACAGTAATTTCATTGTTCTTTAATCCAATAACAGCAGGCACTATAGGGCTAACATGCTGAGCATAGAGCTTCACTGAAAATAACAGAACAATGAATGCAAATAACTTTTTCATATTTTTGTATTTTAAACCCATTCAAATATAAGCAAGAACCTATAAAATATTGGTAGGATTATCGAAATTTTTATACTTCATAGGTATCGAGCAATGGAATCAATAAATACTATTAAACTATCAAAGGAGTCTTATAAGACTTCAATAGAATTAGCTTTGCCTACGAAAGACTTAACGATGCCATTTATAAGGTTAGCTTTGCCTACGAGAAACTCAACTATGCCTTCAATAGCTTCAACTTTGCATACAAAGAACTCAACTATGCATTTTATAAGGTTAGCTTTGCCTACGAGGAGCTCAACTATGCCTTCTATAAGGTTAGCTTTGCCTACGAAGAACTCAACTATGCCTTTTATGGAGTTTTCTGAGCGAGAGAAAACTAATAAATGTAGTATTATTCAATTTGAATGATAATCTAACATTTGATAATTAGTTTTGATACTACTAATTCCTGTAAAATTGAAAGATATTATTTTAGCGTGCTTTTTTTCTTGCTTCTAGTTCCATTTTTATTTCTCTAGCTTTTTCTTCCGTCAAGTCATAATTTCTCATTACCCACATAGCTACCAAAGTACCTAAGATTGGAATTCCTGAAAAAAATAGTCTAAGTCCAGTAACTGCACCTTCAGTTTGTACAGGAAGGTCTGGATTGAAACCAACTAAAGACATTATTACTCCAGTTAGTAATCCTGCTATTGCAAAACCAAACTTAACCATCCACCAATAAATGGCACCAAAAATTCCTTCCCTTCTTTTATTAGAGGTTAACTCATCCATATCACAAACATCAGCAGTCATGGACATCATTAATGTAAACAAACTACCAATACCAAATGAAAAGAACGGTAAGGCAAATAAAAACATATATGGTTTGCCGGGAATGAATAAAAACCAAAAGAGTATATAACCAAAGATAGATATTCCCTGAGAGGCTAAAAAGGCGTTCTTTTTACCCATCTTTTTAGACAATGCCGCGACGATTGGTATTACGACAAAAGTAGTAGACAAGGCCCCTACGCAACCAAAGAGAGTAGGCCAGATACCTGCAGCACCTGTATTACCATTGAAAAGGTAATAAACAACAATAAAGAACGTAAAACCTGCTACAGTATTAAAGGCATTAAATATTAAGAAAGTGGCCACACAAAGTTTTGTAAAAGGCTTATTGCTAAATGCCTCTTTGAAACTTTTAAAAATTTCTTTTAAGCTACCACCAATTGTTCGAAAGGTTAATGGAGAGAAACTAGTTTCCTCTTTAGTAGACTTACTCTTTATAAAAATAGCAGGCATCATAGCTAATATCATGCACAAGATTCCTACCCAAACGGCCAATGTTCTTGTGGCAGTATCAGCATTTGGAAACCATTTTGGATCGTACATTATAACCCAGAACCAAGGTGCAATTACCCAAGCCCATTGTCCAATCCATTGAGAAATAGCCATTATGCTGGTACGTTCGTGAAAATCGTCACTCATTTCATACCCCATTGCTACGTAAGGAACACTAAAAATAGATAGTCCCAAATAAAAAACAAAAGACCATAAAAGGAAGTAAATAAAATTGTACTGTACTCCACTTTCTCGGTAAAGTTGCCACATAGCAACAAAAGAAAGCCCCATAATAATTGCTCCTATAAAAACATAATGTCTACGTCTTCCCCATTTAGATCTGGTATTGTCGGAAATGAAACCCATTATAGGATCGATAAAGGCATCAAAAATTCTTGGCAGGAAGAATAATATTCCCCACATCCATGCTGGAAATTTTAAATCCTGTACCAATACTACCATAAAAATACCCAAGGCAGCTGGAAACATCTGGTTAGCAAGCATACCTAAACCAAATGCAATTTTTTGACCCATTGGAACCACTTTTGCTGGGCTTGATGTTTCGTTTGACATTTATTACTAGAATTTGTACTGTTTAATTATTATTGATTTTTAAAATACTATTGGGTGTCTTAATATCCAACCACATTTCTTTTTCGCTGCCATTATATGTTTTACTAATAGGTTTCCCGTTGCGCATAAGTCCTTTAAAAACGCCTTTATCTACAGCATCCCAAAGTACAAATTTGGCCTTAGACTGCAAATCTATTAAACCAAAATGATTTTCTGACCCCAAAGTATTGTTACTATTTTTCCAGCTTTCATCAAACGCTTCGAAAAAGAAACAAGTGATCCCCTTAGTGTTTGTCGAATCACGCATAAGTTGATAATATTTAGCGGACTTGTATTCATCTGTTGCTTTTGAACCTTCGTTTCCATATTGCTCGTTAGAGAAAGTTGCCCATCCTGTTTCCCCAATATGTACCGGTTTGTTTACACCTATCGATTTCATATAATTGACAACAGACTGATATTGCATCATGGCATAATCAACGGCTCTTTTCATTGCTGAATCAATCTTTTCTTTCTCTGTTAACTGTTGTTCCTTTTCTTTTATTCCCCAGAAAGCAGGATTATAATGGGTATCGTGCATGGGATAAGTATGCATGGAAATATAATCTACGGCATTTATCAATTTATTAAGGTCTTCAACGTGGTATTCTTTACCTCCACCACCCCAGGAAGCGAAATTGTCTGATGAGGTTATCCAGATATCATTTGATAGTTTATTCTGCTTTTTCAAATCCTGTAAATAGACTACCCATTTTAAAATAATGGAAGGATCTACATAATAAGACCAAGCCCATTTTACCATTGCTTCATTACCCACGGAGATAATCTTAACTATATCAGGAAATTCGTTAGCCAGTCTTACGGCTTCGGTTATTTCGGTTAAATTGCGATCACTATCTTCATTACGAACTGGTGTTTTGTCTGTCCAGGCGTTTTTACAATCTATCCAGGCACCAAGCATTACATACATTTCAAAATTTGCATCTTCCTTTTTTAATTCCGAAATAGCAGTTAATAAATTAGATGCTTCTTTATGATGTACATTGTAGGTTCTAACAAACTTAATATTCATAGCTGCCAGAATTTTCAGATCGTCTTTTATTTCTGCAACAGTTGGCTCTACATCTCTTGTAGCAGTTCTATATCCTCCGTAACAGATGCCTTGATAATGAACATTGCCCAATAGTTTTGGGGCAGTCATTTTATTTGCCTGTACTCCTGCCTTTTTAAGTGGACTACATGCAACAAACAAGCATACTATTATGAAAAGAAACTTATTCATTATCTTAAATTATCCTCCGTTATATACACTTTTACCTCTTTAACCTCATTGGTTCTTTGAAATATTTTATTACTTATTTCTCTATTTAATCCTGATGTTGCTATGAGTTCGGATGTACCATCTGAATACAACACTTCTACTTTATTAGCATTAGATATAGTATATACAACAGGCACTTGACATACCGTAAATGCTATACTATTCTTTTGAAGATTAAGCGTATTAGACATGCCATCCAGTAAAACAAATTCAGCTTGACTATCCGTTTGTAAAAACTCGGATTTATGCAGTAAATACGGTTTGAAAACTAATTCACCCATTTGAGTTTGCACTCCCAGTTCTGCCATTCTGGTTAATATATCTTCTTTCACCTGTCCTGTCATGCCAGGTTGCTGAGCACCTTTGCCCTGTGGAGTATGTGAATATGGATCGGTAGGAAAAGCTCCATAAACAGTAGGTGGTTTGTGTACACCAATACCTTCATTAATGTTGTAAAAATGTTCCGCTAATGCATCCACAATCTCCTTGCTACATTGCTGTTGAATAGCCTTATCACAAGTTTCCTGAACGGCTAATAATAGTTTTGAAACCATGTGCCAATAAATAGAGCCTAAACCCTCGTATCCAAAAAATGTCCCCGATCTTCCGGTGAACTCTTTGTGGCAAAATACTTCTTCGAATAGCTGAAGAATTAATGTTTTTTCCTTCTCCACCAGATTACTATATCGTTGATCTAATTGTTGAATAGCTTTTTCCACATCACTAGCATTTCTAAAATTGCCATTGAAATGAAGATATTCCAACATGTCCTTTTCAACAATAGTATTATTACCATCCTCTATCAATTGTTTCAGCAACATAGAGCTTTCTGCAGATTTTTGCGGGATGGTATTCTTCTGTAAAAATTTAGCCAAGTTCTTATTTGGATATAGTATATAACTATTTTGATCCTGTCGATATAAAGCACTTTGCTTAAGTGCATTCAACAGTTTCAAACTCTCTTCTGCAGATAAATAACCGGAACTTAGCACAGCTACCTGCCCTTCGAGCATTTCGCTTAAATGTGCAACCTGAATAGTTGTATCATCATAAGAAATTAAGTTATACGTATGGTACAAATCATCTTTTCTTTTATTCACATTAATTGAATGTTCCAGAAATGCATTTGCCAGTGTTATGCAATTTAATAGTTGCTCTGTAGTAACTGCTTTCTTTACTCCGCTAAACCCATTTGCATAAATTTTATTTCTATAATTGCTTCCTGCTAATCCTAAGGAATCCGTTATCTTTTTTCTATCAGTATCACTTATTTTACCAGACAACGCATATTTATATTCCTCGAATGTTTTAGCTATATCTTCAAAAAAAGTAAATAACTCTTCTGAGAAAGTCATTTCGGATGTAGTTGTATTTTCGAAAACTGGTTGGAAGAATTTCAAAAACCTTCTTAGGTAACAAAGGGTAACCATCGAAAGTCCATTGCCTACCAATGCGTTGTTTGCATCGTTCCACTCAGGTCTTTGTGTATTCATCCAGATACCGCCTTCTGGCAGAAAATTGGACAGCTTGGAAAGAACTGTTGCAAATATTTTTTCGCTGAGGCTTACATGATAAATTTCACCATTACTGTTGTTTATTAAAGCACCATCTGCTCCCAATTCATTAACTCTATTACGGATTGAATGATCGCTTTTGTGATCAAACTCTATCGTATCTTTTGGATTGTTTAAAATAGC
>CANFLJ010000028.1 GCA_947447815.1 Chitinophagaceae bacterium
ATCAACGATCTTACCAGTCCTAAAACGCTTGCACACTTATTAAAGTATGATAGTGCACAAGGACGTTTTGATCAGGAAGTTACTTCTACCGATAGTTCAATAGTAGTTAACGGACATGAAGTAAAGATTTATGCACAAAGAGATCCTGCTCAAATTCCTTGGGGAGAGCATGGAGTAGATGTAGTAATTGAATCAACTGGATTCTTTACAGATAAAGAAAAAGCTGAATTACACATTAAAGCTGGTGCTAAGAGAGTAGTTATTTCTGCTCCTGCAACTGGCGAAATGAAAACAGTAGTATTTAATGTAAACCATAGCATTCTGGATGGTTCTGAAACAGTTATCAGTGGTGCATCTTGTACTACCAACTGTTTAGCTCCTATGGCTCATGCTTTGAATCAGGCATTTACTATTGAAGCTGGTAGCATGACTACTATTCACGCTTATACAAATGATCAGAATACACTGGATGCTCCTCACGCAAAAGGTGATTTGAGAAGAGCAAGAGCTGCTGCTGCTAATATCGTACCTAACTCAACTGGTGCTGCTAAAGCAATTGGTTTAGTATTACCTGAATTGAAAGGTAAACTGGATGGTAGCGCACAACGTGTTCCTGTAATTACTGGTTCTGTTACTGAATTGACTGCTATCTGCGCTAAGAAAACTACTGCAGAAGAAGTAAATGCTGTAATGAAAGCTGCAAGCAATGAAAGCTTTGGTTATACTGAAGATGAAATTGTAAGCTCTGATGTAATTGGTATTTCTTACGGTTCATTATTCGATGCTACACAAACTAAAGTTATCACTGTTGGTGATAAACAATTGGTGAAAGTGGTTAGCTGGTACGATAATGAAATGAGCTACGTTTCTCAGTTAGTTCGTACGGTTAAATACTTTGCAGGTTTGATCAGCAAATAAAAAATATCTTCAAATGCCGGTCTTAGTGCCGGCATTTTTATTTCACATAAACATAATGTTATGAGTAAATTTTCTGAATTTAATTTCAATGGCCATAAGGCGTTGATAAGAGTAGATTTTAATGTTCCTTTAGATAAACAAACACTGGCTATTACTGATGATACCAGAATGACTGCAACAATCCCTACAATCAAAAAGATATTGGGAGATGGTGGGAGTGTAATACTGATGAGTCATTTAGGTAGACCTAAAGATGGCCCTGAAGATAAATATAGTTTAAAGCATGTAGTGGCTCACCTTTCTGAATTGCTGGGTGGTGTAACTGTAAAGTTTGCTGATGATTGCATAGGTGCATCAGCTGTAGAACTTTCTGCTTCATTAAAAGCTGGTGAAGTTTTGTTGCTGGAAAATCTTCGATTCTACAAAGAAGAAGAAAAAGGTGATGAAGCATTTGCAGAAAAACTTTCTAAACTGGGAGATGTTTGGGTGAATGATGCATTTGGTACAGCTCACAGAGCACATGCCAGCACAGCAGTAATTGCTAAATTCTATCTTGTAGAAAAAAGATTCTTCGGCTTTGTAATGGAAGGTGAAGTAGTAGCTGCTGAAAAAGTATTGCATAAAGCAGAAAAACCATTTTGTGCAATAATTGGTGGAGCTAAAGTTTCTGACAAGATTCTTATTATAGAAAACTTACTGGAACGCGCTACCGATATTATTATTGGTGGTGGTATGGCTTATACTTTTATGAAAGCAATGGGTGGTAAAATAGGAAACAGTCTTTGCGAAGAAGATCGTATACAAACTGCTATTGACTTATTAAAGAAAGCAGAAGCTAAAGGCGTGAATATTCATTTGCCAAGTGATAGCATTATTGCTGATAAGTTTGCTGCTGATGCAAATACATCTACTGCTCCATCAAACAATATTCCTGATGGCTGGATGGGTCTTGATATTGCTGCTGATGCATGCGAACAGTTTACCAACGTTATTGAAAACTCCAGAACCATTTTATGGAACGGCCCAATGGGTGTTTTTGAAATGGAGAAATTTCAACATGGTACTAAAACTGTTGCAATTGCTGTAACTAATGCAACTGCAAAAGGTGCATTCTCTTTAGTAGGAGGTGGTGATAGTGTAGCTGCTGTAAACCAGTTTGGATTTGCTGATAAAGTAAGTTATGTAAGTACAGGCGGTGGTGCAATGCTAGAATACTTTGAAGGAAAAGTATTACCTGGTATTGCTGCGGTACAATCTTAGAAGATTACAACTAAATAGAAATTGAAAAGTAGGGTAGTAGTACCCTACTTTTTTTATTTGAACCAGATTGTATAAGTGAATTTAAATTTTAATTTGAAAAAGCGTTTCAGTATTTACTTATTCCAAATACATTTGTTACCTATTATTTATCGGAATGTTTAAGTTGCTTTATAATTTATTTGTTTTCATCTACCCCCAATTAATTGGCTTCACATCCTTATGGAATGCCAAAGCAAAGCAATGGGAGGTTGGTAGAAGAGATATTTTTAGCAGACTCTCCGAAAGTTTCCAGCATAACAACCATAAAATCATCTGGATGCATTGCGCATCATTAGGTGAATTTGAACAAGGCAGACCAGTTTTAGAAGCACTGAAAAAGAAATATCCTTCCTATAAAATACTGCTAACATTTTTTTCGCCCTCAGGATATGAGAATAAGAAAAATTATGATGGTGCAGACTTTATATACTATCTACCTATGGATAGTGCTAAAAATGCAAATCAGTTTTTAGATATTGTAAAGCCTTCTCTTGTAATTTTTGTAAAGTACGAATTCTGGTTTCATTATCTCATGGAAGCCAAAAGGAGGAATATTGATACAGTTCTTGTTTCAGCCATATTTTTTAAACAGCATATTTTCTTTAAATGGTATGGTGTTTTGCACAGACAAATGCTGGATTGTTTTAAAGTAATATTCCTGCAGAATGAGGATTCTTTGAAACTACTAAAGTCAATTTTACCTAAAAGTGAATTGGTTATAGCAGGTGATACTCGTTTTGATAGAGTAATAAGTATAATTTCTAATAAACTGATTATCAATGAAATAGCTGATTTTTCAGTTAATAATAATTTAATTGTAGCTGGTAGTACCTGGAGTAATGATGATATCATTTTAAGTGATATGGCCAATAATGACAAAAAACTTAAATTTATTGTAGCTCCACATGACATTTCGGAAAGCAGAATTGCTGAATGCTCGAGATTGTACCAAGATGCTCAGTTATACTCTGAATGGAAAAGTAAGCCCAATTTAACTACTCGAGTTATTATAATAGATAATATAGGTTTGCTATCGTCGCTATATCAATATGCCACAATTTGTTTTATAGGAGGAGGTTTTGATAAAGAAGGAATTCATAATCTGCTGGAAGCCGCAGTTTATTCAAAACCAGTAATATTTGGGCCTGTCTATAGTAAGTATGAGGAAGCTAAAGAGATTATAAAAGAGGAGGGTGGTTATTCTGTGGATAATTTAAAAAATCTCGAATTATTAGTCCACAAATTAATAAATGACCCTGATTTTTATTCTAAAACTGCCGAAAGGGCTGGTAAATTCGTGTTAAATCATGCTGGATCAACCCAAATTATCATAAAGAAATTAGAAACTTTCTCTTTAAACTAGTTTTTACATAGTATATAATCATATAGTTCCAAATCTTTTTTTTGTTATTAGGCTCCAATCCCTACTTTTGCAATCCTTTTTATATTGGGGTAACTAGCAATTAGTCTTTATATTACAGATAAATACTACTTCGCACAAAATACAAACGGGTTATAATATATATGTCAACAACAACATTAAACAACAGGATTAATTTCGGCAAAACAAAAAATTTAGCAGAAACTCCTGATTTATTAGACATTCAGTTAGAATCTTTCCGCGAATTTTTCCAGTTAGAAACAACACCAGACAAACGTGATAATGAAGGTTTGTTCAGAGTTTTTAAAGAAAATTTTCCAATAACTGATACCAGAAACATTTTCGTTTTAGAGTTTCTTGATTATTTCATCGATCCGCCACGTTATTCTATTGAAGAGTGTATGGAACGTGGATTGACTTATGCGGTGCCTTTAAAGGCTAAATTGCGTTTAAGTTGTAATGATGAAGAGCACGTAGATTTCCAGACAATTGTTCAGGATGTATTCTTAGGAAACATTCCATATATGACTCCAAGAGGAACATTTGTTGTGAATGGAGCTGAGCGTGTAATTGTTTCTCAATTACATCGTTCACCAGGTGTATTCTTTGGTCAATCTACACACCCGAACGGTACTAAGATTTATTCTGCCCGTGTAATTCCTTTCAAGGGAGCATGGATGGAGTTTGCTACTGACATTAATAATGTTATGTATGCTTACATTGATCGTAAGAAAAAATTCCCGGTAACAACTCTTTTACGTTCTATTGGTTTTGAAACTGATAAAGACATTCTAGAATTGTTTGGTATGGCTGATGAAATAGCTATTACTAAAAATAACCATAAAGATTTCGTTGGTAGAAGATTAGCTGCACGTGTTCTTAGAACCTGGGTAGAAGATTTTGTGGATGAAGATACCGGTGAAGTTGTAAGTATTGAAAGAAATGAGATTGTATTAGAGCGTGATAGCGTATTAGATGAAGATGCTATTAATACCATTGTTGACATGGATATTAAGAGTCTCTTTATTCAAAAAGAAGATCTTGGTGGAGATTATGCAATCATCTACAATACCTTAAATAAGGATACTTCTAACAGTGAATTAGAAGCTGTTCAACATATTTATCGTCAATTGCGTGGTGCTGATGCTCCTGATAATGAAACTGCCCGTGGTATTATCGACAAATTATTCTTCTCTGATAAGAGATATGATTTAGGGGAAGTTGGTCGTTACAAAATCAATAAAAAACTTGAACTAGAATATCCTATTACTAAGAAAGTTCTTACTAAACAGGATATTATAGAGATTGTAAAATATCTTGTTCGTTTAACCAATGCTAAGGCTGACATTGATGATATTGATCATTTGAGCAATCGTCGTGTAAGAACAGTTGGAGAACAATTATATGCACAATTTGGTGTAGGTCTTTCGAGAATGGCTCGTACTATTCGTGAAAGAATGAACGTTAGAGACAATGAAGTATTTACTCCAGTTGATTTGATTAATGCAAGAACTCTTTCTTCTGTAATCAATTCATTCTTTGGTACTTCTCAGTTATCTCAATTCTTAGATCAAACCAATCCTTTGAGTGAAATTACGCACAAACGTCGTATTTCCGCACTAGGACCCGGCGGTTTAAGCAGAGAAAGAGCTGGATTCGAGGTACGTGATGTACACTACTCTCACTACGGTCGTCTTTGTACTATTGAAACACCTGAAGGACCAAACATTGGTTTGATTTCAACACTTTGCGTACACGCAACTGTAAATGATATGGGCTTCATTGAAACTCCATACAGAAAGGTTGTAGATGGTAAAGTAAATATGAATGAACTAACTTATTTAAGTGCTGAAGAAGAAGATACTGCAAAAATTGCACAATCGAATTCTCCTTTGAATGATAAGTTTCAATTTGTAGAAGATAAGGTAATCTCTCGTCAGACAGGTGATTTCCCTATTCTTGACAAAGCAGATGTAGAATACATGGATGTTGCTCCTAACCAGATTGTTGGTTTGAGTGCTTCTCTGATTCCGTTCCTGGAGCATGATGATGCCAACCGTGCCTTGATGGGATCGAACATGCAACGTCAGGCTGTTCCACTTATTCGTCCTGAAGTACCTATTGTAGGTACAGGATTGGAAGGAAGAGCTGCCAGAGATGCAAGAATACAGATTCATGCAAGTGGTACTGGTGTGGTAGAATATGTAGATGCTAAGGAAATTCATATTCGCTATGATAGAAATGATACTGACAGATTAATCAGCTTTAATGATGATTTACAGGTTTATAAATTAACTAAATTTATCAAAACCAATCAGTCTACCTGTATTAACTTACGTCCAGCTGTTATAAAAGGACAAAAAGTTTCTAAAGGTGATTTCCTTACTGAAGGTTATGCAACTAAAGGAGGGGAGTTAGCACTTGGTAGAAACTTACAAGTAGCTTTCATGCCTTGGAAAGGATATAACTTTGAGGATGCGATTGTAATTAATGAAAAAGTTGTAAGAGAAGATCTATTTACAACAATACATATTGATGAATACGAACTTGAAGTAAGAGATACTAAATTAGGAGAAGAAGAACTTACGCCAGATATTCCTAACGTTTCTGAAGAAGCAACTAAGGATCTGGATGAGTATGGTGTGGTAAGAATTGGTGCTTCTATTAAAGAAGGTGATATTCTTATCGGTAAGATTACTCCTAAAGGAGAATCTGATCCAACTCCTGAAGAAAAACTTTTACGTGCAATCTTTGGTGATAAAGCCGGAGATGCTAAAGATGCTTCTCTGAAAGCACCAAATGGTACTGAAGGAGTTGTTATTGACAAGAAGCTTTTCCAACGTGCTAAGAAAGATAAAAACTCTAAGACCAGAGAAAAAGCTGCTTTAGAGAAAGTAGAGAAAGCGCATCATCAGAATGTAGAAATCCTTAAAGAGTTGTTGTTAAGCAAACTTCAGGTTTTATTGAATAACAAAACTTCAAACGGTGTATCTAATACATTTGGTGAAGTATTAATCGGAAAGGGATCTAAATTTAATGCTAAGAATCTTGCTGCTATTGATTTCCAAAGTGTAAATCCATTAGGATGGACCAGCGAACCAGTTGTAGATGAGCAAATTAATACTTTATTACACAATTATACTATTAAGTATAATGAAGAATTAGGTAAATTCAAGAGAGAAAAATTCAACATTTCTATCGGAGATGAACTTCCTACAGGGGTACTAAAACTTGCTAAGGTTTACCTGGCAGTTAAACGTAAACTGAAAGTAGGGGATAAAATGGCGGGTCGTCACGGAAATAAAGGTATCGTTGCTAAAATTGTTCGTGCTGAAGATATGCCATTCATGGAAGATGGAACTCCAGTTGATATTGTATTGAATCCATTGGGTGTACCTTCCCGTATGAACCTTGGACAGATATATGAAACAATTCTTGGATGGGCTGGTAAAGAATTAGGTATTCGTTTCTCAACTCCAATTTTTGATGGTGCTTCAACCACTGAAATTGAGAACTATTGTAATGAAGCTAAAATTCCTTTAAATGGTCACACTTATCTTTATGATGGTGAAACCGGAGAACGTTTTGATCAAAAAGCTACTGTAGGAGTTATCTATATGATTAAACTTCACCACATGGTTGATGATAAAATGCACGCACGTTCTATAGGACCATACAGTTTAATTACTCAACAACCATTAGGAGGTAAAGCTCAATTTGGTGGACAACGTTTTGGAGAGATGGAGGTTTGGGCACTGGAAGCATATGGTGCATCCAATATCTTACAAGAATTGTTGACGCTTAAATCTGATGATATTATCGGAAGAGCTAAAACTTACGAAGCTATCGTTAAGGGAGAGAATATTCCAAAAGCTGGTATTCCTGAATCATTCAATGTATTGGTTCATGAGTTGAGAGGATTAGGATTAGATTTAAAGTTTGAATAATTTTATTTTAATTTACTTTAATTGAAAGAAAGGGAAGCATTTGCTTCCCTTTCTTTTTGGGAATTAATACTTAACATAATGTAAATTATAATGTATAATTAAAATTATTACCTTTACAGTGTTTAGTTATTTAAATATTTAATTCAGGAATGAACGATAAATTGAAATAATTTACAAATACCTTATTTTAGCAATGATTATCCAATCATATTCACGAAACCAATTTAATAATCTATGAAAAGAAGTAACCTAATGAGTTTACTCTGTACTTTTTTAGTCTTTGTTTTTGCAGCTCAGAATTATCGAGTCAGTTGCTAGTATTACATAAATATTTTTGTTTAAATCCTTGCTATACTTAGGTTTCAATGTATTAATTGAAAAAAGACTAAGATATAGTGAGCTATAGACGTATGTATAATTCATACGTCATGTAGTTGTATATATACATGAAATATAATTTTTGAATGGAGAAATTTCATTAAAGAAATTCTATGGGCATAAGTGTATCAATTTTAAAAAAAATTGATACATCGTTCTTATATTTCTGTATTTTGACATTATTTAACAAAAAAATATTTATTAATCACTATCTGAAATATAATTTAAAAGAAATTCCAATATCCAATTTACAATATCCAAGGCTTATATCCAATTAAATGATCTTTAATCATCCTATTAAAGTAAAAATCTATGAAAAAAATTATCCTACTGGGAATGCTAATGTCATTCCTATTATTAAACGTTCAATCTCAAAACGTACAATCCTATGGCGTAACCTTATGTGGAGCCGAATTTGGCGAGAATAATTTACCTGGCACTTATGGGGTACATTATGTATATCCTCAAACATCTGAAATTGATTATTTTGCTTCTAAAGGTGTTCAAGTTATTCAATTACCTTTCAAATGGGAAAGAATACAACGAAATCTAGGTGGTCCTTTAGATACAAAGGAACTTTCCATGATTTTAAAATTTGTAGACGAATGTGCTCAGAGAAATATTAAAGTAACGCTTGTACTCCAGAATTTTGGACGATATAAAGTAAATGGTGTAGAGCATATTTTGGGTGACAACGTTGTAACCATGGGACATTTTAAAGATTTCTGGAGAAAAATGGCTACAGCAATGTTGGACAAATACAATGTTTTTGCATTTTCATTAATGACAGAACCTCATGACATGGGTAAGTATTCATGGGCAATGAGTGCTCAACAGGGGATATTAGGAATCAGAGAAGTAGATAGACAAACGACTATTATGGTTGATGGGGATAATTATTCTAACCCTGAAACCTGGGCTAAATACAATGATAATCTTAAATACCTATACGATCCATCCAATAAAATCCTTTTTAATGCGCATTGTTATTTTGATGAAGATCATTCTGGTGCGTATAAAAGAAGTTATGATGCATGTAATGCTCATGAAAATACTGGTGTAAATAGAATGAAGAATTTTGTTGATTGGTTAAGAAACAATAACAAGAAAGGTTTTGTTGGCGAATTTGGTGTTCCAAAGAATGATCAAAGATGGTTAAAGGTTATGGATAATTTCTTAAATTATCTAAAAGCAAATGGTATTGGTGGTTGTTACTGGGCTGCTGGCCAATGGTGGAAAAACTACCCACTTTCTATAGAACCTATTAATAATGGTGATCAACCTCAAATGAGAGTTTATGTAAAATATTTGCCTCCTGTTAGTAATAATAATACAGCTGTCAAAACTGGCACAAATTCTTCAGTGGCAACATTACGATAAATAACCTACTAAAATAGTAGATATATATTTATAAACCTAACAAATCCTGACGTATTTGTTTTCTCCATTTCTTGCCGTATTTGCGGTCTAGAAATGCAAATGTTACTTTATTAAACTCAACAATACAATCTGTATTTTCTATAACACAACCAGTATCTATAAATTGAATTTTATATTTTTTCGCAAACTTGGTATCACCAGGTTTAATTGCCCTAACAATCCCTCCTACTATAACCACCTTAGGCGTATTTTTCTTTAACGCCAGCAATGCAGCCACCTTATTATATTTTGAACAGGTATCTACCTGAGCAAATACTTTATTTATTCCAGCTAACATCAAGAATAGCAGGATACCTGAATAAACAAATATCTTCTTCATATATTATAATTAATTAGTTTACGAAATTCCACCAAAGTCCTAAACGGAACCATAATCCTGGATTTGGATAACGATTAGTATGATAGTTATACTGATTGAAAGCAAAGCTTTGTCCCATTGTATTCAAATTCTCCACTCTCGTAAATAATTTGAAACTCTTTATCCTAAAGTTAAAATAGAAATTTATATCAGGAGTATTGCTGGTCTTATAAGTATCCTGATAGAAAAACTGTCCATTAAAAGGACTGTAATCGGATGGAGAATAATCGCTATAATACTTAGCTTCAAAACCAGTAGATAAGAAAAGATTCTTAAAGAAGTTTCCTTCGAACGATATTCTGTTTCTTGTAAAGAAAAAAGGGATGTTTACAGGCGCACCACCGGTACTTTGTTGTAAATGTGCCTCTATGTACCAATTGAAGTATTTAGTAAGCTTAATTTTCTTTTCTGCTGATATGTGCAACACATTAAATAGCTTCGTTTCCTGTTTTGCAGAAAAGAAACTATCAAAGTATAAAAAGTTATTTATCAGATAATATTCACCTTTTAATTTGAATTTATCAAATGCATTGTCATATTCGGTAGATAAACGGGTAATGTTCTGTTTATTGAAATTCTGTTTATCCTGAATATAAAAACCAGTTTGTGGTGTATAAATGAATGAAGGTGAACTATTTACGTTTTGAAAGCCAATGCTTAGGTTTCCAATTCTTTTACTTAATTGTCTTTTCAGAGATACATTGGCTGAAAAATCACCTGCATGATATCCATTCAGGTATAATGTACCATTAGCATCTATATCCCAGATATTATTTTTAGTTCTATTTTTATATTCTACTACACCATAAATATTATAATACTTTTTCTGATTTAAATCATTGAATACACCTTTAAAAGACTGAAAAACTGCTCCTACTTTTAAATACTGGCTGATATTCTTTTTATCAGGGAACGTAAGTATGCTCAATTCATTACTAAAACTATTCCATTTATCCTTGTAACTCAACGTTTTAGAAGGGTCTAGTATAAGATGATAATTAGAATCATAAGATAATACATCCACCTTTTTATCTATAAAATTGTACTCGCTTGTTTCATAATTTATGGTATGCTGTATACTTAATCTTGGATAAAATAACCTGATTAAGGTTGTATCATTTACTTTGATCGAGTCTTTTTGACCAATATCATAATGGTGACGGAAG
>CANFLJ010000029.1 GCA_947447815.1 Chitinophagaceae bacterium
AGCGTTGTTTACAAGGGTATTACTTATACTAGTTCTACAATAGTAAGAGATACTGTAATGTCTTACCAGGGTTGTGATAGTATCTACAACGTTGCTAACATAGTAGTTACTCCAATTATAGCTTCTACTAATAACATACCATTATCAGGTTGTAACAGCGTTGTTTACAAGGGTATTACTTATACTAGTTCTACAATAGTAAGAGATACTGTAATGTCTTACCAGGGTTGTGACAGTATTTACAACGTTGCTAATATTGATGTTACTCTAATTATAGCTTCTACTAATAATATACCATTATCAGGTTGTAACAGCGTTGTTTACAAGGGTATTACCTATACCTCTTCTACAATAGTTAGAGATACTGTTATGTCTTACCAGGGTTGTGACAGTATTTACAACGTTGCTAATATTGATGTTACTACAATTGTAGCATCTACCAAAAATATACCATTATCTGGTTGTAACAGTGTTGTTTACAAGGGTATTACTTACACTAGTTCCACAATAGTAAAAGATACTGTTATGTCTTACCAGGGTTGTGACAGTGTTTACAATGTTGCTACTATAGTAGTTACTCCAATTGTTGCATCTACTAACAACATACCATTGTCTGGTTGTAATAGCATTGTTTATAAAGGTATTACTTACACTAGCTCCACAATAGTAAGAGATACTGTTATGTCTTACCAGGGTTGTGACAGCATCTACAATGTTGCTAACATTGTTGTAACCCCTATTGTAGCTTCTACTAACAATATACCTTTATCTGGTTGTAACAGTGTTGTTTACAAGGGTATTACTTACACAAGTTCCACAATAGTAAGAGATACTGTTAAGTCTTACCAGGGTTGTGACAGTATTTACAATGTTGCTACTATAGTAGTTAGCCCAATTATAGCTTCTACTAACAATATACCATTGTCTGGTTGTAATAGCATTGTTTATAAAGGTATTACTTACACTAGCTCCACAATAGTAAGAGATACTGTTATGTCTTACCAGGGTTGTGACAGCATCTACAATGTTGCTAACATTGTTGTATCCCCTATTGTAGCTTCTACTAACAATATACCTTTATCTGGTTGTAACAGTGTTGTTTACAAGGGAACTACTTATACTTCTTCTACAGTTATAAATGATACTATTAGAAGCAAACAAGGATGTGATAGTATTTATAACATCGTTACAATTAATGTAACAACAGCCTTAACGCCAACGGCTTCACTTAGTTCAACTTCAACTGTGGCAAACGGCAGTCCGGTTACATTTACTGCTTCTGTTAATAACGGAGGTGCTGCTCCTGTTTATACCTTTATGGTAAACACTGGTGTTGTTCAAACTGGTGCTTCTAATAGCTACACAAGTTCTATATTAAATGTGGGTGATATAGTTAGCTGTACTGTAACCAGCAATGCATCTTGTATATCAACTACTACTGCAAATTCTAACTCCATTACAATGCTTAGTAATGTACCTGTTACCCTAGTAAACTTCAGAGCATATTTATCTGAGAAGAACACTACATGCTTATGGCAGACCAGTACTGAGACTGAAGCAGCTTATTATGTTGTACAACGTAGCATTAATGGATCTGAGTTTATCGATTTAGGAAGAATACAAGCTACAGGTAATAGTAATACATTGAACAACTATAATTATACTGATATTAATGCTTCAGAACTTAAAGTAAATGCAATTTACTACAGATTGCAAATGTTTGATAAAGATGGACATTCTACTTATAGCAAGATTGTAAAAATTGACTTAAACATTAAAATAGAATTTAGCTTGTATCCTAATCCAGCTAAAGACAATCTAAATGTTAGAATTAATAATACAAAGGCCATGAAAGGTATAATCTCCATTACGGATATGCAAGGCAGAGTTTTACACCAAGAATCATTGTTACTTAATAATAATGGTACAGTTGTATCAATTAATACTTCATTGTTAACTGCTGGAAACTACTTATTAGTCATAAAGAGTGAAGATGGCATAAGCCAGAAACAATTTATGAAACAATAAATATCCCTAAGAATACTCATTGAAGTTTAAATAACTGAATCCGGATTTGTTAGTTCAAATCCGGATTCTTCTTTTAAGACTGAATTCAATAGTATTTTACATTTTTATTCACTTAATTTTCTCTGATAATTAGAACAAAAAATGTTTAAAAACGAACCTATTTATATAATAATAACATAACTAATCAAGATCACAATTCAATATTCCCTTAAATTTGCGAATTGTCAGTATTATAGATTATGGTAGATGTAGAATTTGAAACTCGGAATGATCAAGAAGAATTTAAGCGCCTTTTAAGTAAATGTATTGTATGCGTACTAATATCATGTTTGGTAGTTTACTTATTTACTTCCAAGTTGGATAAAAGCGGCATTGGGCAACAAACCGAGATGTCTATGAAAGAAATTACTTTTATAGTATTGTTTTTTGTATTAGTTATGTACGCTGGATTTTTATCAACAAGAAACCTATTATTCTCAATAAGGGAATATATTATATCTAATAAATATAAATTAAATCTCATTAATATTACACTCTCATCAATTAATTTAATTACAATCTTGTACTTATTAATTGCCAAAGCAATATTTATTGCTGGACTATAACCATTATTAAGTTGGATTTTTCACTATTGCATCTAAAGAGTGAATGCCTAATAGTTTTTGAGTTATAAAACCTTCTGCATACTCCACTCCTATTTGTTTTCCAAAGTTGAGCCCTTTACCTTTAAGAGCATCCAGAAATACTGGGCTGGAGATATAAGTCTGTGGTTCATGATTATGATCTGGATTAAAGAATTGTGTTTTATAACACTTGATAGCCTCAATCTTTCTATCCTGATAACCGGTTACATCTACTAAAAAAGAGGGTTGTATATATTGATCCTGTAAATAATTAAATACATAGGATGGTCTCCAGGCCTCTTGAAGAACGCCGTCAATAAAAGTCTCAATTTTTCTCAACCCTGATAGAAATGCTGCATCAGCCATAAGTTTAGCGGCTCTGCCATGATCTGGATGACGGTCATAAGGTGCATTGCAAAGAATAATCGTAGGCTGATATTTCCTGATTACAGCAATCACCTTTTTTAGCGTTTCCTCATTGTTTTCAAAGAAGCCATCTTTCAAATCTAAATTTTCTCTGATATCCACGCCCATTACTTTGGCTGCGGCGGCAGATTCTAAAGTTCTGGTAACGGCATCTCCCCTTGTACCCAACTCTCCCCTTGTGATATCTACAATACCTACCTTTTTGCCTTCATCAATGCTTTTCATCAAGGTACCGGCACAGGCAAGTTCTATATCATCAGGATGTGCCCCAAATGCAAGAATGTCTAGTTTCATTTCATTCAATTTTATAAACTAAAAAGCCCAACAATGTTGGGCTTTTTAAAATACTTATAAGAAAATTATTTTTTCTTCTCGTAACGTTTTTTGAACTTATCAATACGTCCTGCTGTATCTACGATGGTATTTTTACCAGTGTAGAAAGGGTGAGACGTATTAGAAATTTCCAGCTTTACCAATGGATACTCGTTACCATCTTCCCAGGTTTGAGTGTCTTTAGTAGCTGCAGTAGAACGGCTCAAGAAGCAATGTCCGTTACTCATGTCTTTAAAAATTACAAATCTGTAATTTGTTGGATGGATACCTTGTTTCATAATTTCAATTTTGAAGGTTGTACGATTTTAGCCGTACAGTTATATTTATTTGGGCTGCAAATATAGGCTTGTAGTCCTAAAAAGCAAAAAAAACTACAATTTAACTCTTCATATTATCATATTGCAAGGGTAAACCGAAGTTTGAAGTCCTGCATAAAGCAATAACATCCTGCAAATCATCTATTTTTTTGGCAGTAACCCTTATAATATTGTCCATAATAGCAGGCTGCACCTTCAATCCACTGTCTTTTATCGCTTTAACAATCTTTTTAGCATCATCCTGCTTCAACCCATTCTTCACACTTACCTCTTTTCTTACGTATTTACCACTGGTATAAGCGTCTTTGTCAAAATCAAAAGCAGAAGCTTCTATTCCTTGTTTCATGGAGCGACTGATGATAACATCTATTACCTGTTTCATCTTCATTTCGCTTTCCACTTCTAAAGAAAGCTTGTATTCCTTCTTATCTAGGTCTATTTTTACATGAGAACCCTTGAAATCAAAACGATTATCTATTTCTTTCTTTACTGTATTGATTGCATTATCAAGTGTTTGCAAATCAACTTTGCTGGCAATATCAAATGATGGCATAACTATTTTTTTGGCAAAGCTAATATTTAATCCATATAAAGTGCAAAATGAACCTTCATTATCATTAGTTGTTCAGTTAAGTGTCATAATTGACACGCTATATTGTCAATTATCTTTATTTTGCAGCAGTACATTTTTTTTGTGTACCCTCTTTATTCAGGAACAATATTAATTAGCACTAAATACTTCATACTATGGCAAAAGCTAAAAAATTGAAAGCTACCCCTAAAAAGAAAAGCATTCTAACGGATGCTTCCTATGCTTTTTTAAGAAACTACATCAATACCCCTTCTCCAGTAGGATTTGAAATAGGTGGACAAAAACTTTGGATTGATTATCTTAAACCATACGTAGATACCCAGTTTATGGATCCATACGGAACTGCTGTTGGGGTTATTAACCCAACTCACCCTTTTAAAGTGGTGATAGAAGCGCACGTAGATGAAATTAGCTGGTTTGTAAATTATATTACCGATCAGGGACTCATTTATCTTAAAAGAAACGGCGGAGTAGATCATCAGATTGCTCCTGCAAAAAGGGTATTGATTCATGGTAAAAAAGGATCTGTAAAAGCAGTATTTGGATGGCCAGCAATTCATACCCGTATGAGCAATCCTGAACAAAAGGAACCAGCTCCAAAGACTGATAACCTGTTCCTTGATTGTGGTGCAAGAACTAAAAAAGAAGTAGAAGCATTAGGCATTCATATTGGTTCTGTAGTAACCTACGAAGAAGGTTATGACGAATTGGCTTACGACTATATTATTGGACGTGCTTTCGACAACAGAATCGGAGGATTCATGATTGCAGAAGTAGCTCGTTTACTGAAAGAAAATAAAAAGAAACTTCCATTCGGTTTATACATTGTAAATGCAGTACAGGAAGAGATTGGTTTACGTGGTGCTGAAATGATTGCCAGAAGAATCAAACCAGATATCGCTATTATTACCGATGTTACCCACGATACGCAAACTCCAATGATCAATAAGGCTATCGAAGGCGATGTTGCTTGTGGTAAAGGTCCTTCTCCTTGTTATGGACCTGCAGTACACAACAAACTATTGCAGTTTGTTCAGGATGTAGCAGAAAAACAAAAGATCGATCTTCAGATGCGTACCGTTAGCCGCAGTACTGGCACCGATACAGATAGCTTTGCTTATTCCAACGACGGATGTCCTTCTGTATTAATTTCTCTGCCTTTGCGCTATATGCATACCACCGTAGAAATGGTACATAAATCAGACATCGAACAGACCATTCATTTGATGTACGAAACATTACTGGCTTTAACGCCTAAAACAAACCTGAGCTATCTTTAATATTGATATAACCAAGAACTAAAAGCATAATGCACTTAAAAAGTGAAAACATATTACGAATAGCAATACTTGATCTTTACGAAGGTTTCGAGAACCAGGGAATGAGATGTATCAATGACATCATTCATCAATGGGGAACTGAACATCAATATCAAATCGATTTCAAGGTATTTGAAGTACGACAATTATTGCAATTTCCCGACATCAATGAATACGATGTATTCATTTCCAGCGGTGGCCCTGGCTCTCCTTTAGAGAGTGAAGGAAGCGAATGGGACAACAAATATTTCGAATGGCTTTCTGCTGTTAAAGAATGGAACAATGCAGATGACAACATTATCAAGAAACACGTTTTCTTTATATGTCACAGTTTCCAGTTAGCATGCCGACACTTTGAAGTAGGTAATGTTTGCAAAAGAAAGTCTACCTCTTTCGGAGTATTTCCCATCCATAGAATAGATAGCGGTGAAGAAGAAATAATTTTCGAAGATCTTAAAAATCCTTTCTATGCAGTAGATAGCCGCGACTATCAGGTTATACAACCCAATCATTCTAAACTAAGGGCTATTGGTGCACATATTCTTGCTATAGAAAAAGATCGTTCTCATGTGCCTTACGAACGTGCCATCATGGCTATCCGTTTCAACGATTATATGATTGGTACACAGTTTCATCCCGAGGCAGATGCTATTGGTATGAGCATGTACCTGCAAAGAGAAGATAAAAAGAAAAATGTAATTGAAAATCATGGAGAAGCCAAATGGAAAAGTATGGTAGAACAATTGCAGGATCCCGAAAAAATACGCTTCACTTATAGCAAAATTCTGCCTAACTTTTTAAGCCAGGCAGTACACGAATCTTTAACCGAAGTCTGCTAAACAATAGTAAACTTTTAGATAAGAGAGGGGAGATAAAAAATGAAACTAAAATCATCTTTCATCTCCCCTCTCTAGTTTATTGAAATGCTTAAGTATTATAAAAAAGCATTTGTATTAGTGGGATTGCATTCATTATCAAATTCTCAAATTATTGAATTATCAAATTACTGAAAAATGCTCTTCAAACTGTACATCATACTTAGCCAGTTGCTCCAGTACAGGCTCGTAAAGGGCAGGCAAGATAGGAATATGCAAACCAGTAATTGTTATCTTATTCTCCAGCAACAATACCGTAGCAATGCCTAAAGGAAGACTCACTGTTTTAGCCATGGCAGTTCTTAAACTATCTTCTCCTTTTACCACAAGCGTACTATCTACCAGATGCTTTTTGCCATGAAGCAGATATTCTATTTCATGCTTCATAATAATCATGTCCTTATCTGCAGGATATAGTTTCCATTTTGTTTCCATAATAAACTGCAGCACATCAGCTGCACTACACAATCCTTTGTTGATATAGGTATGTTCATCATCCATGCCCAGATAAAACAATTGTTCCAGCCCAGTATTGATGCTGTGTATACGCTTCATACAATTGTCTATTGCCTCCGATTTGGTTACATACTCATATGCCTCATTATGCTCGTCGTTAAACGAAAATGCCCTCACCATAGCATCGCCCTCTCCCGGCAGCTGAATCAGCTCTTCTATGTGATTTTTAATGGTATTTAATTTCTGTACTACATTCTTCAGCCATTCGGTTAACTGATGCTGCAGAAAATGATCCTGAAAAAACTTCGCCAGCGTCATTCCATCTGTTTCGTAAAGCTTCTGTTCATCAGTTAGTTTCAGATACACTACTTCTTTCCAGCCGGATAAAAAGTTGGGATGTCGCAGGGTGGTTCTTACAAATGTCTCTGCCGATTCCAGTCCGTACAATGGTATGTAGGATAAGGAGTTTCTGTTGGGATAGTATGCCCAGTTACCATCTCTTGGGGTAGCAACTAATTTTTTATTGTTAAATAAAGACTCATAAGCTAGTTGTACAGTTTGGTTATACTCACGGTATATAGCACCTGCTTTTCCTGCTAGCACTACATTTCTTGGATTCCAGCTTATTTTATAGTGCCATGGATTATCATCACTTTCCGGAGATACCAATCCTCCACAATGCGATACAAAAGAGGTAATCTCCCCTCCTGCCTGCTGTATGGAATGTATCAGTTTCATGGCGCTCATGTGATCTATTCCGGGATCCAGTCCCATTTCAAACAGAAACAATACACCACTATTCTTTATCTCATCTGTATGTTGCTGTATGGCATCATCTACATAAGAGGCTGTCAGAAAATGTTTCTTATATGCTATACAATCCTGTGCTATCAGGTAGTGCAATGCAGGGGGCATCAGGGATACTACCACATCGGCCGATGCTACCAGTTCTCTACGGGCTGCATCATCTTTTATGTCTATCTGTACGGCCTGTACCCAGTAGTGTGATCCTACTTTTTCCTGTACTACCGCTAGATCGTAGTCGGCAACTACAACGGCAAATTCTTTAGCAATCGTTACTTCCTTAAAGAAGTCTATTAATACGGTTGCAGATTTACCTGCACCGAATACTACCACCTTTTTCATGGGGTAAATGTAGGGGAAAGATTGAATATCAAAATCTACTCCCAATTTTAGAATGTGAAATTATTCAAAACGTTTTTTACAACCCTCTCCATCGGAGAGTGGATGAGGTTGAGACGTTAAAAATAGATGTCCTCTATCAAAAATATTTCTCTCGCCTCATCATTCCAGAGCATTATAGCTACCACATCAAATTGTATGTATTTCCATTGAGGGTGTATATTCAGATAGGCTTCTGCAGCATTCTTCAGAGCCTTCATCTTGTCCTTTTTTATACTTTCTTCAGGACGACCATACATCGATGTTCTTCGGGTTTTTACTTCTACAAAGTGAAGTTTATGGTCTTTCGAAACAATAATATCCACTTCCCAATGACTGAAACGCCAGTTTCTATGCAATAAAACATAGCCTTTATCTGTTAAAAATTTAGTCGCAATTTCTTCTCCCAAATTTCCAGTTTCAATATTGTTATTCATTGTAGTACATTTACGCTCTAAATTTTTAAATATGTCTCTGCAAAACAAGCTCTATAAACTCAAAGGTAAAGTACAACACTACGCTTGGGGCGGATTTAATTTTATTCCCGAACTATTGCATTTTGCTAATCCTGACAATAAGCCTTGTGCAGAATACTGGATGGGTGCGCACCCTTCTGCGTCTTCTACTTTAATCACCGAAAACGGCGAAGTAAATCTGAATGAATTAATCAAAGAAACTCCTGATAGTATCATTACTAAAGAGGTAAACGAAAAGTTTGGCGAATTGCCTTACCTGTTCAAATTACTGGATGTACACGAGATGTTGAGCATACAGGTGCACCCTACCAAGAGCGAGGCCGTTAAAGGTTTCGAAGCCGAAGAAGCTGCAGGGGTTCCTATCAATGCTCCTAACAGAAACTACAAGGATAAAAATCATAAACCAGAGGTAATGGTTGCCCTGAGCGACGAGTTCTGGTTGCTGCACGGCTTTAAACCCGAAGCAGAGTTAACCGAAACGCTTAGCCTACTTAGAGAGTTCAATGTATTGCAGTCTTTGTTTATCAGAGATGGCTACAAAGGATTATACAAGTTTGTAATGGAAATGCCGCAGCAGGATGTAGATGCCATGTTGTTGCCATTGGTTAAGAAAGAAATCAGACGTAAACTAAACAACGAACTGTCCAAGGATATGCCAGGATGGTGGGTATCCAAATTATTCGAAAACAATGACGATTATACCAACCTCGATCGTGGTATTTTCTCTATCTACTTCTTCAATATTGTTCGCATAGGCAAGGGCGAAGCCATCTTCCAGGGTGCAGGCATTCCGCATGCTTATCTGGAAGGACAGAATGCCGAACTGATGGCCAATAGCGACAATGTTTTGCGTGGTGGACTGACCCCTAAACACGTAGATGTACCCGAACTAATGAAGCATACTTTGTTTGAAGGTATTCATCCAAACGTTATGAAAGGAAAAACACTCGGTGCTTTCGATTCTATGGAAAAGAATTATCCTTGTCCTGTTCCCGACTTTGGTATCAACAAGATAGAACTGAATGCCGACAATAAATATTCCGAGATAGCTACCTCTTTCGAAATCATCATTGCTACCGAAGGTGGTGTGGTGGTAAACGGTTCCAACAATCAGAATATCGTAATCAAGGCAGGCGAAGTATTTGCAGTATTACCTGGCGAAAGCTACAGCATTGCTTCCTCGGGACATTCTGTTTTATTCAAAGCTTTCGTTCCACCTGTTGCTGGAAAATAATTCAATACCGTTTCTAATAAATCATGCACGACCAACACGACCATAGTCATCACGATCATCATCTTCACGACCATAGCCATAGCCATAGTCACCCACAGAGTTTCGAAAAGAAAACACAGTGGGTACTCATGATTGCTACCGCTACCATGCTGCTGGAAATAGCAGGTGGATGGATCACAAAATCGATGGCGCTGATTGCCGAAGGATGGCATATGGGCACACACGTATTTGCACTCGGCCTTACCTTTCTGGCTTACCGACTTACCCGCAAATACATTGGCTCTCTTACCGTTAGTTTCAATCAGGAAAAATTGTTATCCCTGGCAGGGTTCAGCAATGCCATCGTATTGCAGATTATCGCCCTTACGGTATTATACGAGTCCGTAGAGCGTATCATTAATCCAATTACCATACAATTCAACGAAGCTATTTTTGTGGCTATTATCGGACTGATTGTAAACAGTATCAGTGCAAAGATTCTGCACCACGATCACGATCATAGCGACTTTAATATCCGTGCGGCATACCTGCACGTACTGGCCGATATCTTTACCAGTCTTACTGCATTGGGTGCATTGCTGGCCGCAAAGTACTTCCATATTTTCTGGGCCGATTCTATCAGTGGTATCGTTAGTAGTGTAGTGATATCTTCCTGGGCATTTACCTTGATTAGAGCTTCTGGCAGACAGCTGGTAGAATGGAAAAACCTTACTTCAAAGTAAAAGTAAAAATTAAAAAGGAAAAAGAAGTAAGAATACAATTATTTGGAATGACAGGTAGATATTAAATCATAAATAACTTAATTTGCTATAATTAGAATAAAGGGACATAAAAAGTTTCGTTTTAATTAACCATAAAAAACAAAAAAGAATAGAATCCATTTTTTACTTTTTGTTTTTTACTTTTTACTTTGAAATATTTTTTACTTTTTACTTTAAAAAGTTCATGAAAATTTTTACACATATAGGTGGATTTGCAATGATGCTGAAAGGAATGTTCAGCAAACC
>CANFLJ010000030.1 GCA_947447815.1 Chitinophagaceae bacterium
TCATCGCCAGAAATAACATTTATATCGATACCTGTTTCTGTTTTTATCTTTTTCAAAACTTCGTCAGCATTTGTTGCATCGCGCATGGCACTGGTAGCACAGGCTTTCAGGTTTTTAACATCATATACATTCAACAGATGTTTGTATGCCTTAATAGTCTGAACAATCATGTACTTTTTTTCTTCCGATATTTTACCCTTTTCAAATACATCAAAGCCTAGTCGTAATGGGACTCTTACCAGATTTATTTTATTAAATTGTGCCTCTCCTTTATCGTCAATAACTACGTCTGTAATTAAAAGTCTTGCTGCGTTACTACCAATATCTATCGCTGCTAATCTCACGCTTTTATAGTTTTATTGAATAAATAATTATAGGTTTCTACCTGAGAACGAATTTTCTTTTTTGCTTTTGTAGCAGCATATTCATTGGATAAGTCATTATCTAATGTTCTGGCTTTTACATTATCATTCAGTTGGATTTCCAGAATGTCTTTTATCTCATCTCTTATATCTTTATTCAGAATAGGGATAGCAGCTTCTACTCTGTGGTCCAAGTTTCTAACCATCCAGTCAGCAGAAGAAGTATACATGATTTCGTTTCCTTTATTATGAAAAAGCATTACTCTGCCATGTTCCAGATATTCATCTACTATACTGATGGCTTTTACAGGAGGTTCAAATTTTTTGTTATCCATTTTAGCACAAAAAATACCTCGGATAATCAGTTTGATTTCTACCCCAGCCTTTGCTGCTTCGTACAATTTTTCAATTAGTATTTTATCACTTAGAGAGTTTGATTTAATAATGATACAGGCTTTTTTACCTGCATTTGCATGTTTTATTTCTTTCTGTATAAACTCTAATATTTTGGGCCTCATGGTTATAGGACTAATCAGCAATGTTTTACATGCTTTCAAAGGGGCATTGCCATTCTTCCAATTCTCCAAATAATTGAATATCCGGTTGATATCGGCCATAATATTTCTATTCGCTGTAAGCAAACAATGGTCGCAATATATCTTAGCAGTCTTTTCATTAAGATTGCCGGTACTTACAAAGCCGTATTGAATAATTTTCTTATTTACTTTCTTTTTAATAACACAAATTTTAGCGTGAATCTTCATCTTGGGCACTCCCAACAAAACTTTTACGCCCTCTTCTTCCAGTACTTTTTTCCATTCCAGATTCGCTTCCTCATCAAATCTTGCTTTCAACTCCAGCATTACAATTACCTGTTTCCCATTTCTCGAAGCATTGATAAGCGCATTTACAATCTTTGAAATAGAAGCTAATCTATAAGCTGTTATTTTTATAGAAAGCACATCTGGGTCCATAGCGGCTTCCCTTAGTAAATCGATAACACTATTAAAAGAATGATAGGGAGAATTGATCATCACATCCTTCTTTAGTATCACTTCTGTAACTCTGTTTGAATTTGCAAGATCGGGATGCGTAAAGGAAGATCTACGTTTAGTACGGGAATGGATTACATCCGGAAAATCCATAAAGTGTCGGTAATTATGTATTCTTCCTCCAGGAATTATATTACTGCTATGCGTTAGATTTTGTTTCCTGATTAAGTATTCCAACAGGCCAGAATCCATTTCCTTATCATACACAAAACGAACTGTTTTCCCTCTTCTTCTGTTTTTTAAACCCCTTTCAATCTTCTCTACAAAGGTGGTTGCTACATCGTTGTCTATATCCAGTTCTGCATCCTTGGTTACTTTAAAAACATGAGCGGAAAAGTGATCGTAATCAAAGTAGGAGAATATATTTGGAAGATTGAATCGGATAATATCCTCCAGCAGCATAATTGGTTGTATACCATTCTTTACTGGTAATAAAACAAAACGTCCTACCGCACTTACAGGTACTTCGATAAGGGCAAATTTCTGATGTAGAGATGATTCTTTTTTTCGCATTACTACACCCAGATAAATACTTTTCTCTCTCAGATAGGGTAATTGAGGAATCGTTTCTATCATCAACGGAATTACATTTGATCGAACTTGCTCATCAAAGAAATTGCGCACAAAAAGCTGCTGGTCTTTTGTAAGTCTTTTATCTGTAACGAATACAATCTTATGCTCTTTCAGTTCTTTTACAATTCCTTCCCATATTCTATTGAACTCATTCTGATGTCGTAATACAATGGATTGAATCTGATCGAGTATCAACTGAGGGTTTTCCTCGATATGCATATTCAGTAGTTTCCTTTTTTCGGCAAACTCTATCATTCTTTTAAGTGTAGCTACTCTAACCCGAAAGAACTCATCACTATTATTAGAATATATACCCAGAAATCGGATCCGTTCTTTTAGGGGAACACTTGGGTCATTGGCTTCTTGTAAAACCCTGGCATTAAAACTAAGCCAGCTAATATCTCGAGGAATAAACAATTTACTCATAAAAAATTTCAAACAGATGCTCCAAAGATAATGTTGTTGAGGGTCTCTTTAACTTAATATTGTAGATATTATAATAATGGAAAATTAATATTATTATTGCAACTTATATATCATAAATACTTTATACAAATCTTGCAGTATGAATATCAAAAGTAGATTGACCGCAATGAGCTTTCTTCAGTTCTTTGTCTGGGGTGCATGGCTGATTACCATAGGAACATATTGTTTTAACGCAAAAGGATGGACAGGTGCTCAGTTTGGTGCCATTTTCTCTACCCTCGGATTGTCATCATTATTTATGCCAGCAATTACTGGGATTATAGCCGATAAATGGTTGAATGCCGAAAAATTATATGGAATACTACATATATTATATGGGGTAATTCTATTTTATGTGCCCAAAGTGGATGATCCTAATACTTTATATTATGTAGTGTTTGGAGCTATGATTTGTTATATGCCTACCATTTCTTTGTCGAATTCAATTGCCTACAATATTCTAAAAACGAATGGGTATGATGTAGTAAAAGTATTCCCCCCAATCAGGGTATGGGGTACCATCGGTTTTATTGCGGCCATGTGGGTTACCAACCTTACAGGTAGTAAAGCCAACGCAAACCAGTTTTATATAGCAGCCGTAGTGGCTATTTTATTGGGATTGTATTCTTTTACATTGCCTAAATGCCCTCCTCAAAAGACCATTGCAAAGGATGCCGGTATATTAGAAATGTTGGGATTAAATGCCTTTAAATTATTTGCAGACTCAAAAATGGCTTTGTTCCTTTTCTTCTCGATGTTTCTTGGAGCAGCGTTACAACTGACCAATATGTATGGTGATTCTTTTTTGAGCGATTTTACTAAGATGCCGGAGTATGCTAACTCTTTTGTGGTAAAGTATTCTACTATCATTATGAGTATTTCTCAGATATCCGAAACCTTATTTATTCTTACAATACCATTCTTTTTAAAGAAGTTTGGTATTAAGAATGTAATGATATTCTCTATGGTAGCCTGGGTATTAAGGTTTGGATTATTTTCCTATGGTAATCCTGCAGAAGGCTTGTGGATGATTGTACTTTCTTGTATAGTATATGGTATGGCATTCGATTTCTTTAATATTTCTGGATCTCTATACGTAGAAACAACTACAGATTCTAAAATAAGATCAAGTGCTCAGGGATTGTTTATGATGATGACCAATGGTATTGGCGCTTATCTTGGAAGCAAAGTGAGTGGGTTTGTAATAGATACTTATTTTACAACTGCTACAGGAAAAGACTGGCATGGAATATGGCTTTCCTTCTCTATATATGCATTAGTTCTAGCAGTGGTATTCCCAATTGTATTTAAATATAAACACAATCCAGGTCAGGATGTAGCTGTTAGTCATTAATAGAAGTTAAGTATTTTACATATAAAAATACTTAACTGATAGTTGTCATTTTTTATATAAAGAAATAGTTATTCATTTGGTGTATTATTGGATTGTGTGAGAAATAATCTGATTCATTTATTTACTAAATATAAATTACTAAATTCTCTAAAAAATTGATTGCTATGCCACATCAAATTCATTGTAGTTTAAATTATCATTTCCTATCTGCGAATGATTTGCCTCCTTTTGCTAATGGCGTAAAGAAGGGCTTGTTTGATAATGTTACTGTTTTTAATTCCTCCAAAGAACCTACCTTGCCGGTTACAGAATCTGAACTTTCTGTATTGATAGCAGGCGAGGTGCAAGCTTATGCAGCTTATAAAACAGGGGGAGCAGCACAGAAAGTACCTTATATCCTGGCTAGAAAGTTATTGGTTGCAAAATTGGATGCAATCGCTGGATATGTAGATGTATTATCTGGCGGAGATGCTTCCGTAATAGCTTTAGCTGGATTTGCGCCTACTTACTTTGGCGATTTTTCTAAATCAGGAATTCCTTCACCGCCACAAGAAGTAGCAGTTTCTAACGGAACTACCTCTGGTAGTATTCATGCTGAGTGCGAAAGCTTTGGGCCACAACATCAATATGGATGTATAGTTACCGAAGCTGTACCGCTATCTGCAGATATTAAAATAGACAATGCAGGTCATTTATTAATTCCTGCTAATCAACCTTACAATATTTTCTTTGATTTGAATCATAGTCGTAAGAAACATTTTGTTGGATTAAAAGCTGGGGTGGAGTACCATGTTTATTTTTATGTAGTTAGCAATTATGGTGTAAGCTTGTTAAGCGCTGAAAGAATGGTAAAAAGTTTATAGAAACTTGATTTATATTTAATTATTCCGGGGTGAGTTCGAAACGAATTTGTCCCGGATTTTTTATATCTGAAAAGTATTCATTTTATAAATTATAAACTTCAATAAGTATACCGTTCAATTTGTTTTAATATTGCAGCGTTCTGATTAAACCGATAAGGTTTAATGATTTAAACTAATAATTATAATCCGCATCATGAAAGTAGGCATATTAGGAGGGGGGCAACTTGGTAGAATGTTATTACAGGCTGCTGCTAACTATGAAGTAGAAACATATATACTGGAAAACGATCCGACCTGTCCTGCAGCTCATCTTTGCCATCACTTTGTACTTGGGAATATTACTGCATATGATGATGTATATGCTTTTGGTAAAGGGTTAGACGCAATAACAATTGAGATAGAAAGGGTAAATACAGACGCACTAATACAATTAGAAAAAGAAGGCGTAAAAGTTTATCCTAATCCCGTTGCTATTAATATAATTAAGAATAAAATCACCCAGAAAGAGCTATATCGAGAAAATCAGATTCCTTCTCCTGCCTTTGTAGTAACACAATCTAGACGTGAACTACAAAATCATGTAGACATTCTACCTGCAGTTCATAAAATAGGACAGGGTGGATATGATGGAAGAGGAGTGCAGGTAATTAAGAATAATCAAGAAATAGCGCTAGGCTTTGATGCCCCATCGGTACTGGAAAGAATGGTCGATATACAAAAGGAAATTGCCATCATTGTGGCAGTTGGAGCTGATGGTAAAAATGCAATATACCCTCCTGCTGAAATGGTGGTGGATCCATCTTTGAATTTATTGGATTATCAGTTATCTCCTGCAAGATTGACGCAGAAAGTATTGTGGAAAGCAGAGGCCCTTGCTTTAGCGGTAGTAAAACATTTGAATAGTCCTGGACTTTTTGCTGTAGAGCTATTTGTAGACAGAAATGAGGATGTATGGGTAAACGAAACTGCACCACGAGTACACAATAGTGGACATCATACTATCGAAGCTAATTATAGTAGTCAATATGATATGCTATGGCGAATAATATTACAATACCCTTTAGGCAATACACAAGCTATTCTTCCTTCTGCAATAGTCAATCTGATAGGAGAGGAAGGGGCTACTGGTAATGCAGTTTATGAAGGACTGGAAGAAGTATTGAAAATGCCCAATACTTTTGTTCACATCTATGGCAAAAAGGAAACCAAGCCTGGTAGAAAGATGGGGCATGTAACTATTGTCAGTAATGATTATTCCGACCTTACTCATAAGGCGAATAAAGTGAAACATACTTTGAAAGTAAAAGGAAAGTAGATTTTGTTAACTGAACAAGTTACTTCTTCTTCTTTTTAACTTCTTTTGGTTTGTTGGAATCTTCAACTGCTTTTATAAGATCTTTTGGTAGTAAACCATTACGGAACTCGGTGAAGAAAACGCCATCTTTATCATACACTGCAAAATATGGAGTAAATGTTATTTTAAAAAAAGAAGGAATAGCCCATTTCTCATCTTTACCAAAGACCATGTTAGTCTGTTTGTCCATATTATACTTTACTGCAAAAGCGGCTAGTTTATCTGCCTCGTGGGAGCTACTCCATACAAAGTTGATGTCTTTTAAGCTATCCAGCTTTTCCTTCAGATTCTTTGCATCTGCCTGACAATGACTACACTCAGGGCTAAAATAAACAATCACCGTAGGGCGACCTTTCTGTATGTTTTTATTGGTAAAATGAGTGCTGTCAGCAAGCAATATACTAAACTCCGGAATAAAAGGATCTTTCTGGAAAGGCATTAACTCTGCAGTTACCTCTGGTACAGGTTTTTTAGTAGCATGCTTTGTCGTATCCTGAGCAAAGGAAGTAAGACTGAACAGTGTAATTGCAATTATGAGCAGGTGTTTCATTTAAACCGATTATTATTTGAGCGATAAAAGTAAATGATATGCTATAAACCTCAAACTCTTCGTGAATATTTGGCTTATTTTAATGTTTTATTCATATCGTAATGCATCAATAGGATTCAGCTTAGATGCTTTGATTGCAGGATAAATACCAGAGAGCAACCCTACAAGGGAACAAATAAATATACCAAGGAATACCCATATCCATGGAATGATAAAACCACTATGCATGATGGTGCCCACCAGATTGCCTATTAGTATGCCCAGAATGATTCCAAATACGGCACCCATAAGGCTTATAAGTAAACTTTCGAACAGGAATTGTGTACGTATATTACTACTCTTTCCACCAATTGCTTTTATTAATCCTACTTCTCTGGTACGCTCACTTACCGATACCAGCATGATATTCATCAAGCAGATTGCAGCACCAAAAAGGGTGATGAACCCAATTACAAATGCGGCTAAAGAGATGGTGCTTAACTGCGCAATAAACATCTCGGCTATCTTGTCGCTTTTGTCTACTGTGAAGTTGTCGCTCTCTATTGGAGGTAACTTCCTAATGCTTCTGAAAATAGCGGTAGAGCGTTCAATCGCTTTGTCCATTTCAGCAACATTATTTACACTAACTCCCAAAAGATAAGAAGATTCTATATTAGGGAATCTTTGTGCATTATTGTAAGAGGTAATTATTACATCATCCTGCCTCATCATTCCACTATTTCCTTTACTTTTCAATAAGCCCACTACGCGGTAAGGAGCACCTGATATTCTGATTACTCTGTCTACTGCTTTCTCGGGATGTTCTCCAAACAATTTGGTTGCAATGGTACTTCCTATAACACATACACTTCTGCCACTAAATACATCCAGATTGTTTAAGCCTCTTCCTTTGTCGATATCGTAACCGTTTACATTAATATAGTTTTCATCGCCTCCCCATACTGTAACTACCGGGTTGGTTTTAACGGAGCCATAGCTACAGATCATATTCCGTCCTGCACGGATAGAGATGCTTACCTGTGCACTTCCTTGCATCATTTGTTTGAACAATGTAGCTTCTTCCTTACGGATAGGTTTATTGAGATTAGATTTCTTTTCTTTCTTGTTTTTATCTTTCAGGGTTGTTTCACTATCATGATGCCCCATTCGTATATTCAACTCTTTGTAGCGGATACTGAATGCGTTTGCTCCCATAGAAGAGAAGCTGTTCTTTAGGCTTTGATTCATCGCATCGATGCAGGTAGTAATGCCCACAAGTGCCATAATACCAAATGCAATAATGGCGACAGTAATGCCTGTACGTAGCTTATTGCTCTTGATAGTCCTGTAAGAAAGTGCTATTGAATCAGTTATTTTCATGCTTTGTAAATCAACTAGATGTTGGTAAAAGTATAGAACTTGTAATAAATGGAAGGCTATAAATGATTAACGGAGCTAATTGAGGATGATTGTAGACTACCACTTTAAATCTTCGTCGATATTTTCGGAGGAGGTCTTGAATTCTTTTTTTGCTGCAATGGTATTGGCTACCCGTTGTATCATCGTATCGGCAATAACATCTCCTGCGGGTTCTTCTTTACGGGATTCAAGCGAGGCCTTCAGTTTTTTTTCATCTATATCTATTCTGTACAATATCTGTATAAGGCCAGCAAAATTATTGTTCAATAAATGATTTACCTTAATAGCCAGTTCAGCTTTGAATAAATCCATGTCGGAGATACTGGTTGCGGATTCCAGTTTCTTTCTGATATCTTCCAGTAGTACTAATTCCATCGCGGTATATTTTATTAAAAGTAAGCCATTTAAAAGAACCATCAACAGACAACCTTTTTATAATATCTTTTCTGCCACTAGTTCAATATCGCATTTTGCAAAAGAGGTTATTTCTTTCCCTGATAGCCATTCATTTTCGTTTTTGCTGGTAAGTATTACCGGCATTCTTTTTTTTGTGTTATGTATCTCGCTCATCAGTTTGTTTGCCTCGGTAGTAATCATTGTATAAGTATCTACTATCTCACCGGTTGTTTTATCCAGCCAGCTATTCCATAGTCCGGCCATTGCAAAAGGTTCATGGTCCGGTAAGCTAATCAGATACTGTTGTTTTTGTTTTCCCTTAGCGTCCAGCCATTGCCATTCCATAAAGCCTGTAGCCAGTATAAGGCACCTGTTTTGTAAGCTGTATTTGAAGGAAGGTTTTTCGGGCAATGTTTCTATCTTGGCATTCAAGGTAAACTTCTGTATATCCCTGTCCTTAGACCATCCTGGTATTAATCCCCAGTGAAACATCTGTATCTCTGTAGGATCAGAATTAAGGATGACAGGTGTGCTTGGATGCGTGAATGAAACAATATGATCGGAAGTAATATCCGTATTTGCCGGTACTTTGGTGCGAAACCTTTTTGAAAGCTTTACAGCATCGGCAGTCTGTTTGGTATGAAAACACATAAAAGTATTAAGTTCTACGTTCTGATTTAGCCGCAAGTTATCAATTACCGCTATTCTATTTGATTTTTACCATTATTTTTTATGCAGATCAAATTGCATTCACTTTAATTACTTCGTCTATCCTGGTAGTATATCTTGGTGAAAGCTTTTCCTGCCGCATTTTCCAGGTTCTTTTGATGTCCTGCGAAGCTAGCTTTAGTTTGGTACAACCAATGCCTCGGTTGATACTATCCATCACCTTCATTAATGGAGGGTGTTTGGGATTAGCGTTGCTGAACAGAGAAGTCTGGGTTACATTTTCTGGCGTAAAATCCATCACTATTACGCCTGCCTTCTTGTAGTATAGCCCTTCTTTAAAAATCTTTTTCAATGCTATTACTGCAAATTTGCTAAGCTCTATACTGGAGTTGCTAGGATAGGGGAGTTTGATGACGGTATTTCTGGAATACTGTTCCAGGTCCTTGCGATGCCCATTGGTGTGTATAAACACCATGAGCGCATTGCAGCAGGATCTTTGTTTTCTTAGCTTTTCTGCACAGGTAGCGGCAAAGGTGGATACCCGTTCACTGATAAATCCGTACTCCTTGTAGTTACTGTCAAAGGAGCGGGTGGTGGCAATATTCTGTTTGTCTTTTACATCTTCTATATCCATGCAGGATATGCCTTCCAGTTCTCTTTTTAGTCTTAATCCTACAATACTCATGTGTCGCTGTATCCATTCATCTTTCAGTTGTGTAAAATCGTAGGCGGTAAGTACATTAATGGCTTCCAGTCTTTTGCAATGCTGTCTACCTACTCCCCATACATCACCAATCTTGGTCCACTTTAGTGCCTTGATTCTTTTTTCTTCATTATCTATCACGTGTACACTGCCTGTTCTGTCGGGAAATTTCTTGGCAATTTTATTAGCCACCTTTGCCAGTGCTTTTGTTTCGGCAAATCCAATGCTGATGGGTATTCCGGTTCCTTTAGTTACTTTGTGTCGCATATCCTTGCCGTACTCGTACAGATCAAAGTGATCTTCAAACCCAGTTAGTTTCAGGAAAGCTTCATCAATACTATATATTTCTATCTCCGGCGAATATTCACTAAGCATTGTCATTACTCTATTACTCATATCGCCATATAACGCATAGTTGGAAGAGCAGACAAAGATGTTCTCCCTTTCAAAGATATCCTTGTACTCAAATGCTGGCGCGCCCATTGGTATGCCGAGTGCTTTAGCTTCGTTGCTTCTTGCTATTACGCAACCATCATTGTTGCTGAGTACTACTACTGGCCTTTTTTTTAGTTTAGGCTGAAAGGCTCTTTCGCAGGAAGCATAAAAATTATTACAATCTATAAGGGCAAACATATCAGTAGTGTTGTTGGATGGAATAGGTAACCATTCCCCATATTTCGAAGTCGTTGAATTCTGTTACTTTTAATGGTTTAAACTTTTCATTCTCCGGCATCAGCCATATTCCATCGCTGGCAACTTTTAATCGTTTGAGTAGAAATTCCCCATCTATTACACAAACTGCAATTTTGCCATCTCTTGGTTCTAATGATCGATCAATAATTAATAAATCTTTGTGCCCGATGCCTGCACCAATCATGGAGAACCCTTCCGTGACAGCAATGAACGTGCTGGACTCTTTCTTTATAAGATACTTATTAAGATCGATAGATGCATCGAGGAAATCGGCAGCAGGAGAGGGGAATCCTGCACTTACACCGCCCTCTATGATGGGTAATAATACTTCGGAATAATTGCTTGTTGCATATATCCTTACCCTTTGATTACAGATTAA
>CANFLJ010000031.1 GCA_947447815.1 Chitinophagaceae bacterium
AGCTGACTAAAGATAGGCTGTCCGGTAAAATATGTACTTTTGCTCACTGGGTATTTTTTTGTGTGGTAACTCAAAAATAACCATAAGGGAGGACTTCGGTCCTCCTTTTTCGTTGAAATTACTCAATTTTTAACCGGACAACAGTGATTTGATAATGTGCTAATGAATACAAAAACTAAAGACTAAAAAAAGAAAAACTACATTCAATAGCTTTCGAAGAATGATACTATAAATGTATTTGTCCTTATTGACTAATTATCAAATTAACTAATTTGCTATGAATTTTGTATTTGCCTGACTCCTAACGTCTAACTCCTTTCTCCCTGTATTTGTATTCATTAATCCGCTAATTGATAAGACAATTCTACACTTTAGCACCAAAGCTTACCGATGTCATATTCAAAGAACCTGCCACCAATAGATCGTTGAAAAAATGCGCTTCTTCATTCTTTTGTTGCAATCCCAGCACATACATCAGCGGATAATAATGATCGGGGGTAGGAATAGCCAGCTTAGCCGATTTTGATAAAGTTTCGTAATTTATTAAAGCCTGATGATCGTTGGCGCTGATCTTTTTCTTGAACAATTCGTGCATTTCTATAGCCCAGTCGTACCCATAATTAGGTACTTCAAATTTATCCCAGGCTATCATTCCCAGATTATGTACCAGATTGCCACTGCCTATTATCAATACCCCTTTCTTACGAAGATCTTTCAGCTCTTTAGCCAGATCGTAATGATATTGAGCAGGTTTGCTAAAATCGATACTCAACTGCAATACCGGAATATTGGCCTTGGGATACATGTTTTTGATAATACTCCATGCACCATGATCCAGCCCCCAGTCATGATCTAATCCTATATCGGTAGAGCTGATTAGTTTCTTGGTTTCGCTGGCCAGCAAAGGATTACCGGGTGCGGGGTATTGTACATCAAAAAGCTCCTTAGGAAAACCACCAAAATCATGTATCGTTTTGGGATGTTCCATAGCGGTAATGTGCGTACCCTTGGTAAGCCAGTGTGCCGATATTACCAGCACAGCCTTAGGTACCGGAAGATCTTTGCCCAGCTTCTGCCACTGATTACTAAAAGTATTGTGCTCTATGCCATTCATAGGCGAACCATGCCCGATAAATAATACCGGCATCAGGTGTCCGTCCTCTTTAAAATCCATTTTCATTGCAGCTACTGTAGAAATGGTTCCCATAGCGATGATATTTAAAAAATGTTTCCTGTCCATATGTAAGGAAGTGCTTAGTACCTGTATAAAAGTAAAAAGACTAATACAAAGAAACAACATTGTGTTTGTATTAGTCTTTTTACTACGAATTATAATCAATCTACTATAATAAGTTTATCTTCTCCTCTTCTTGAACCCTCCATCAGATTTTGGTACCGAAGAAGCTGTTTTATCTCCTACCGGAGGAGGCGGTGCTGTAGGAGGATTTACATCCTTCACCAAAGGTGGTTTTACTTCTTTTACGACAGGCGGCTTTGCATTATTTACTACAGGAGGTTTACCCTGCGTATTATTCTGCGGCTTTGGCCTGTTGTTGTTGGCATTATCCGGACGGTTATTATTGTTGTTGTTCCTGTTGGGCTGCTGCAACTGTTTGTTGTTTGGCGTTTTAGGTGCAGCACCCTGTTGTTGTTTATTATTTTGCTGCTGACGGTTCTGATCTCTTCTTCTCCTGTCGTTCTTCTCCAGACTCTTCAGCGATATTTGTCCTACCACATCTACAAAGGCCAGTTCGGCTACCTTAGGTTTGCTGGATGTAATTTCGGTAGCTTCCAATTCTGCTGGTCTGATACCTTTACTGTTCAGTTCCTTTATTTCCTTTACTCTTTGTATAGTTAATGGATAATGTCTTGTACCACCTTCCAGTACGTACCACATCAGATTCTTGAAAATGTCTTTCTTTATCAATGATGCAATGCCCTTTTCCATTTCCAGACGGTCGGCATTATTAGGAAAGTTCTGCAATGCATCCAGGTAAGTATCCAGTTCGTAGTTTAAACAGCACTTCAATCTTCCGCACTGTCCGCTTAATTTAGATTGATTGATAGAAAGATTCTGATAGCGTGCCGCATTGGTGTTTACGCTCTTAAAATCCTGCAACCAGGTACTACAGCAAAGTTCTCTGCCACAGCTACCTATTCCACCCACCTTTGCAGCCTCCTGACGAATACCTATCTGCTTCATTTCTACCTTCACTTTAAACTCGGCAGCAAACATTTTAATCATTTCTCTGAAATCGATTCTGTCGTCGGCGGTATAAAAGAAAGTAGCTTTCTTGCCATCGGCCTGTATCTCTACTTCGCTCAGTTTCATCTGCACCTTCAGCTCACGGGCTATTTCGCGGCTACGGGCAAGAATATGTTTTTCTCTGCTTTTATTCTGGAAGAAAGATTCCAGTTCTTTATCGGTACTCTTGCGAAGTATCTTTCTCATTTCGGGATTCACTTCCTTCATCCCTTTCTTCTTCAGCTGAATTCTTACCAGTTCGCCCGAAAGTGACACTTCCCCTACATCAAACCCCGATACGCCTTCTACGGTTACCAATTCGCCCTTTTCGTAGTAGTGTAAAGTAGTATTGCGAAAGAATTCTTTTCTGCTTCCATTATTAAAGCTTAGTTCCACCACTTTGCAGGCAGCACTATTATCATCAATCGGTAAATTGTTTAACCAGTCAAAAACGTTCATTCTGTTGCATCCACCCGAGCTGCAGCCACCATTGCTTTTACAGCCGTTTGGTGTACCTGTTCCACATGATCCACATCCCATTTTATATATAGAGGGTTTAAAAAGACAATAATAAATATATGATAGAGGGCAAATCATACCATCGTTGCTAATGACTATACAATACACCGTGAAACAAAAGTAACGGAAAAAGCAGCAAATTAGTTTATGTAATAGGTAAAAATTCAATTCAACATTGAAAAAAGCAGGCAATAGGAATACTATTGAATACAAAAACTAAAAATTAAAAATAGAAAAATTAAAGACTAAAAACAGAGAAACTAACCCATTTTGCTGGCGGTCTATTTGCATTGTAGCAGCCAGTCGTTGATTGCTTTAATAACCTGCTGAGCTACTTTTTTCTGAAATAATGGGTTTACCATTTTCTTTTCTTCCTCCGGATTACTCAGGAATCCTATTTCCAGCAAACAGTTTACAAAGTCGGTTGGCGCATTCAATCCAAAATTAAAATTGCCTACATTTCCATATTCCTTCATCTTTAGCTCCAACATTCTTTTAAGTATCGTTTGCGTCAAAGGTCTAAATCCGATATGCTTATAATATGTGCTACTACCACTTACTGTGTCGATTGCGGAAGAATTGCAATGAAAACTAATTAAAAAGTCAGGATTCAACTGTTGAAGGGTAATAATTCTGTCTTTCATTTCCAAAGTAGTATCTGTAGTACGGGTAAGGTAACTTTTGATACCCAGCTTTTTGAGTGCCTGTTGCAGCGTCTTTGCATACTGTAAGGTTAAATCTTTCTCTGCAATATGTGTTTTTACGCCTTCTGCCCCACCATTGGTACCCCCATGCCCTGCATCTATAGCAATATTCAGTTTATTTAATAGTAGTGCCTTCGGCTGCCTTTTTACTTTCAGTAGTAAATGATTCCCTTGGTAGATAAGAGAATAACCCCAGTGCTGCTGGTGTTTTAAATGAATAGTAACCTGCATTACATCTTCTTCGGTCTGAGTATAATAAATGTCTTTTACCTCTTTAAGGGTAGTAAACTGTGTAATCCAGTTCGTATTGGTATGCGCTCCATATACTTCCAGTTTAATAATAGCAGGATTAGTTTCCATCCAGGCTTTATAAGGAAGCCTTTCTTCCAAAGCAATATTAATGATATCGTAGCAGGTATCGGTTCCTTTGGCGGTAATGGTACCAGTATAATAATTGGACTTAGGATTAAATCCAGCAATTCTGTTGGTATATTTTTTATCAATAAATCCTACCCGATGCTTAGCAAGCTGCACTTTGTACCAGGTATCCGAAGAGTCAACAATACGAAATAATATACCACTGTCTATATAACCCATTTTAGGACTACCTAATCGATCATCACCCATCGAATAAGCCAGAGAAGGCAATTTGCCACAGGAACGGGCATAAAAGCCACTGTCTTTCTGCGCGTAGGTATCTGTGGAAATTGTTAGCAGCAAGAATAGGGAGATAGAAGTTAGGAGACAGGAGACAGAAGAATACAGTTTAATTCTCTGTTTTAATATGTTTTTTGCTGTATTCATATCCTAAGTTTGGAATAAAAGTAGGATTTGTAACTGGAATCACTAAGTATAGTGGGTTAATATTAACCCATTGTATACATATTAACGATAGTATAAAACAAAAAGGACGGCTTTGAGGCCGTCCTTTTTTAAATATTTATTAGTAATAAACTAGTTTGCTTTTACAAACTTAGTTGTTCCAACACGTTTGCCATTCTGATCAGCAACTATCACGTTGTACGTTCCTCTTACCAGACCAGCTACACTAAATGTGTATTTGGTAATATTATTAGTCTTAGTTGCTACTGAAACTTGTTTCAATAATTTACCAGACTGATCGTATACCAAAAGAACTGTTTTTTCAGAAGCTGCTTTAAAGCTAATTGTTGCATCATCCATAGCAGGATTAGGATACAAGCTAATACTTCTAGGTATGCTAACAGGAATAACAGTTACAGCAGGATGATTACCATTTTTATAAGAACTATATCCAGAACCAGAACCCAATGATAAACCATTGATATTGATTGTTGCATCTACAGTAGAACCTGCTACACCCAAATCACTTGTTGCTGTTACATGAGCAGTAATAGTGAAATCAGCTGTAACATCAGCTGCAGGAATATGAAGTGTAAAGTTGCTGTTTACACCAGCAGAAGGACCATCTGTTTGCGTAGCATAATTAGGAACAAAAGTAGAACCTATATTATCCGTATAATCAAATGACCAGCTATAAGAATCAATAGTACCTGTAGCGATAGATGAATTAGTGAATCCTCCTAATACCGGATTTGTAAATGCACCAATTACTAAATCAAAATTACCAGAACCATCATCACCACTAGTATTACCAACGTTTATAACAGCCTTTGGAGTAATTACTACGTCCACGTTATGACTAACTTGATGAGAATATCCTCCATTTGCATTAGTAACAATTAATGTAACTGTTTTAGTTCCACCAGTTGTATAGGTATGAGAAGGAGTAGCGCCAGAACCATGTACGGTAGCATCGCCAAAATTCCAGTCATAAGTCAGTGATGCAGAACCATCGTGAGCATTAGTTGTAGATGCATCAAATTCAACTGTAGGATTTGAATATAAATCTCCACCATAATTTACATTACTGGTGAATGCTGCAGTTGGTTTAGCATAATATGTATATGAATGAGAATAAACATCTGTAGTACTGCCATGATTGCTGGTAACAGTTAATACAACAGTATAAGTTCCTGCAGCAGCATATGTATGTGATGTAGTAATACCAGTAGCATGAGCTGTAGCATCACCAAAATCCCAATCATAACTTAAGGTAGCAGTTGCATCATTAATACTAGATGCAGCAGCATCAAATTGCGCAACAGCATTTACATCTTCAGAAGCACTGTAGCTAGCAACAGGAGTAACATAGAAAGTAACTGACTGAGAAGAAGTAGCCTGAACACTTCCATGATTGCTGGTTACTGTCAATACTACTGTATGAGCACCGCCAGATGTATAACTATGCGATGTAGTAACACCAGAACCATGTGCAGAACCATCACCAAAATCCCAATCGTAACTTAAGGTTGCAGTTGCATCATTAATACTAGATGCAGAAGCATCAAAGTCTACACTTAACTGAGCAGTAGCACTACTTGTTTTAGTAGCACTAAAGCTTGCAACTGGAGTAACATAATAAGTAAGTACTTGAGAATTGGTAGCGGTCACATTTCCATGATTACTTGTTACAGTTAAAAGAACTGTATGAGCTCCACCAGAAGTATAAGAATGGGAAGTAGTAACGCCAGAACCATGTGCAGAACCATCACCAAAATTCCAATCATAGCTTAAAGTAGCAGTTGCATCATTAATACTAGATGCAGCAGCATCAAAGTCTACGGCAATTTGAGCAGTTGCACTACTTGTTTTAGTAGCACTAAAGCTAGCAACTGGAGTAACATAATAAGTAAAGGAATGAGACACTGTGCTGGTCATTCCACCATTACTATTTGCTACTGTTAAAGTAGCCGTATAAGTACCACCAGATGCATAATTATGAGTTGGATTAGCAGTATTGCTATGAGCAGTTCCATCACCAAAATCCCAATCATAACTCAATGTAGTACCAGATTCGTGTGTAGTAGAAGCACCACTATTGAATGTTACTTGTAATGCAGCAGAAGCACTACTTGTTTGACTTTGACTAAATGCAGCTTTTGGCTGAATGTATACATTACTTAATGATTGTGTATAGGTGTTTGTTAAACCACCATTTGTATTCGTAACAGTTAAGGTAACTACACGGGTTGCAGCACCTACTGTATATGTATGACTAGAAGAAGCACTACTTCCTGTACCATCACCAAAATTCCATGAATAAGTAAGTGTCTTAGGTGTTTCATCAACAGTGCTGGTATTAGTTGCAACAGATACTGAAGGACGACCTGTAGAATTACTCCAAGACAAACTACCCAAAGTAAATAAACCAACTGGTTGTATGTAGAACGTAATCTGATGAGCAACAGAATTTACACAACCCGCATCGCTAGTTACTTGAAGATGATTGTTGTAAACACCACCCTTTGCAAACTTAACTGGGCCTAGAACGGTCATTGCAGGTCCATTTGCATGTGTTCCATTTTCGTAAGTCCAAGCATAATCTACCAAAGTACCACCTGGATCGTATGAACTTGTACCAGTTAAAGTAATGTATGGATTTACAGTCTGATCTCCACCATTATCAACTAATGAACTGAATACAGCATGAGGTTCACTTAAGTAAATCACGTGAGTAGTACTATCCTGACAACCATGATCAGAAGTAACTACTAATTTTACTGGATAAGTACCAGCAGCATTAAATACTATTCTTGGATTGGTAGAGCTAGTAGCATTACCATTTCTGTCAAAATAATTGGTAGTACCATAGCTCCATGTATACAACATATTACCACTTTGAATAGTACTGTTTTCAATCCAAGAGAAATCTAAACCTGGAGAGAAACAAATGTGTAAATCAGGATTTAAAGGAGTACCTACTGTATTTAATAATAAATAGTAAGAAGGAGTTGGCATTGGATAAACGGTAACAGTTTGACTGTATGTAGAAGAACTACCACCAACTGTTGCTGTTAATACCACTGTATAAGTTCCTGCATTAGTATATGTATGAGAAGCAGTTACAAAATGAGTTAAATCAGAAGTACCATCACCAAAATCCCATGAATATGAAATACCAGCACCTTGAGAAAGAGCATTGGTAAATATAAAACTATTAGCTGTACCCTTAGTAGATACGCATTGTCCTGCATGATTTACAGAAAACGCAGTAGCTGGAGTAACGCTCGTCAATGTTATGTTTTGTACAGCCGAATAAATACTTGCACAACCCATATCGGAAGTGGTAACCAATGTAACGGTATAAGATCCTACAGCACCATAAATGTAACTAGGATTGCTTACTACATCAGTACCAACATGATCTCCAAAATCCCATGCATAAGAAGCAATATAGCCTGAAGCAATAGTAGAAGAACTAATAAACGTATAGTAGTTTCCAGTTACAGTTCCTGCATAAACACCATAAGAAGCAACTGGACTTGGATAAACATTTACCGTTTGCGTATAAGTTGTAGAAGAAGAACCAACAGTTGCAGTTAATGTTACTGTGTATGAACCTGCATTTGCATAGGTATTAGAGGCTGTTGCTTGACCATTGCTGGTATTACCATCACCAAAATCCCAGCTATAGGTAACTCCAGAACCAGTTAGATTATTGGTAAAAGTAAAGCTATTGGAAGAACCTCCAGTTGTAAGACACTGAGCTGCATTATTTACTGTGAAAGCAGCATAAGCAGCAGTACCGGTTAATACAATATTTTGAGATGCAGTATAATTACTGGTACATCCCTGATCGGTAGTAATAGTAAGTCCTACCGTTTTTACACCAGCAGTTGCATATACGTGACTAGGATTGCTTAAAGTGGAAGTTGTACCATCACCAAAATTCCATAGATAAGAAGCAATATATCCAGAAGCAACAGTAGATGAACTAATGAAAGTGTATGCATTACCGTTTACAGTAGGAGACAATACATTATATGCTGCTGTAGCAGTAGGATATACATTTATCCACTGATCGGTAGAAGTTACCACAGCTGCATCAGTAATAATCAAATGAACTTTAAACAATCCACTACTTGTATATTGATGAGTAGGAGCTGCAATAGCACTGGTATTACCATCACCAAAATCCCAGCTATAAACAAAAGAACTACTTAAATTACTTACTCCAAATGTAAAACTGTTTCCAGTAAAACAACCACCATATTGAACACCAGCTCCAGGAGTAGTGCTATTTACAGTTACCACAGGATCAGGAATTGCCGCAACTACTACACTATTAGTAGTATTAGTACCACCCGCAGTAGTTACTGAAGCAGAATATGTTCCTACAGTAGATGGAGTATAAGTAGTAGTTATATTCCCAGATAAAGGATCTGGAACAACAGAAGCTACTATGGAAGCTCCATTATACCAGTCTATCTGAGTGATTCCAGTTACACCAGTAATATCAAGGGAAACATTTCCCAAATAATCACCCGTAGAGGAAACAGTTTGAGCCTTTGCACCAAAAGAGCAAAGAACAATCAACCCTAAAAAGAGCAGATTTTTAAATTTCATAAATTTTAAATTGTAGAAATGATTCATAATAGGCATTTTGTTAGTTGGAAAATTGGAGTGAATTTTTAAATAAAAAAATTTTATTGTTTTTCTTAAGTATTGAATTATCTGAATTTAAATATAATTTATTGCAATCTTTAGCAGTTTATTAAAACTATTTTGCCATTTAGTAAAATAAACTGACAACAAATATTGCTTTAAAATTTGACCCAAACAATGTTTTGATTGATTATAAAGCAAAATAGTTGTTAATTTATTGTTAAATGAGATCGAAATGACTAAATTTTACGGTGAATTATTAAAAATAGGTGACAGTATGATGAAAGAATCTTTGAAATAAAGAAGACAAGGTAAAATATAATATTCGCATAGCCCTACTTTAAAAATCAAATTGGAATCTATTTTACAACATAGAAATCTAAAAAAGCTTTGGTAAATTTTATTGAAACATTTTTGCAATTATCTTGAATTAAGTACTGCAGGTTTTGCAACTTCAAACAGACGCTTTAACTAAAATCCTACATAGTTTCAACCCATATAAAGAGTCACAAACAATATCAATTAATTATTTCAAGCAGATTGTTTATATCATTCAAAAAATACCTTCTTGCAATTACATTGATTGGACTATTATTAAAGCACTCCAAACAGTATATTTGCATATATAATAAGTACAGGAACTAAATAATCTTCCTGAATATGTACTCAATAAAATAATATGCTGAACAGACAAGATTCGCCAGATATAGTAAATGCAGTTGATTTTGATTTACAACTTAAACCTTATAACCACTTTACCCTGGATAATGGCGTACCTGTATATATGGTTGATGCTGGTTCTCCCGAAATAACCCAGATTGAAATGGTGTTTTATGCTGGTAACTGGTTCGAAGAAAAAGGAATAGTGGCTGGTGCTACAAGCTCCTTACTGATGAATGGCACCAGCAACAAATCTGCTTTTGTAATAAATGAAATTGCCGACTTTTATGGTGCGCATCTTAATAAAGGATGCTACAACGAAACATCTACACTTACACTTCATACACTCAACAAGCACCTTCCCGAGCTTCTGCCATTGATGGCGGAGATACTTACTGAATCTATTTTTCCAGAATCAGAGTTGGCTATTTATAAACAAAACCAAAAACAGAAACTGGAGGTTAGTCTAAAGAAGTGCGACTTTGTTGCCAACAGGTTGATCGATGAATATGTATATGGTTTTGATCATCCATATGGGCGATATTCTGTTGCTTCAGATTATGATAATGTACAAAGAGAGCAATTGATTAATTTCTTTAAACAGTATTATACCCAAGGGAAATGTATACTATTTGTTGCTGGTAAACTTCCTGCGGATATAGCAGAAAATCTGAATAAAGTATTTGGATCTTTACCTTTTAATGGGAATAAAGTTACCCTCAATAAGTTTGAATTAAAGCCTGCAACAGAGAAGAAATATAGAATATCCAATGATATAAATGGTGTACAGGGTGCTATCAGAATAGCGCGTCCATTTCCAAACCGACACCATCCCGACTTTATTGGAGTACAGATATTAAATAATTTGTTTGGAGGCTTCTTTGGATCCAGATTGATGACCAATATCCGGGAAGATAAAGGATATACTTATGGCATTCATTCTCATCTGCAAAACCATATTCACAACACTGCATGGTTGATAAG